>DPSI01000068.1 GCA_003527165.1 Pseudomonas sp. | reverse complement strand
TGCGGCTGGACGTTGGCGTAATCGGCACCGAACAGCTCCTTGGCGCGGTCGATAGCAAGCTGCTCGACGACGTCGACATGCTCGCAGCCACCGTAGTAGCGCTTGCCCGGATAGCCTTCAGCGTACTTATTGGTGAGTACCGAACCCTGGGCTTCCATCACCGCCGGGCTGGTGTAGTTCTCCGAGGCGATCAGCTCGATGTGGTCTTCCTGACGCTTGGCTTCCTGCTCCATGGCAGCGAAGAGATCGGCGTCGAAACGGGCGAGGGTCAAATCACGGCTGAACATGGCAGTCCTCTGAGAATCAGCTGGCGGTATAAAAGAGAGGCGCGGATTCTACCTCATCCGCCGAAGCGCGGGTATGAGGCTTGGTCATGTGCAACTTGAATCCGCCCAGCGCAGGAAAAACGCTGTCAGGCTAGCCAAGCAATGCCTGCAGCTCGCTGGCGGGCATCGGCCGGCCGAGGTAGAAACCCTGCACTTCATCGCAGCCATGCTCACGGAGAAAGTCCAGCTGCGCCTGGTTTTCCACGCCTTCGGCGATTACCGACAGGCTGAGGCTGTGCGCCATGGCGATGATCGCTCGAGCGATCTGCCCATCCTGCTCGCCCTCCGGCAAGCCGTCGACAAAGCTGTGGTCGATTTTCAGCACGTCGATGGGGAACGCCTTCAGGTAATTCAATGAGGAGTAGCCGGTGCCGAAATCGTCGACGGCGATCGACGGACCGAGTCCCTTGAGTGAGTCGAGGGTGCGCATCGCCTCTTCCACGTCCTGCATCAGAATGCTCTCGGTCAGCTCCAGCTCCAGACAGCCCGGCAGGATACCGCTGGACGCCAGGATGGCAGCGATGCGCTGGCCCAACAGGCCATCGGTGAATTGCCGTGCAGAAAGATTCACCGACACCTTCGGCACGGCAAGCCCCTGCGCCTGCCAGGCGGCGATCTGCCGGCAGGCTTCGCCGAGCACCCAGTCTCCCGCCTCGACCACCAGTCCCAACTCTTCCAGCGCCGGAATGAAATCACCCGGCGGCACCAGGCCACGGGCCGGATGCTGCCAGCGCAACAGCGCCTCGACGCCGGTCAGGGTTCGGCCATCGGCGAGAAACTGCGGCTGGTAATGCAGCACGAACTGCTGCTGTTCGAGGGCGTGGCGCAGGTCGCTTTCCAGTTCCAGGCGTTCCAGCGCGCTGGCATTCATCTCGGCCTGGTAGAACTGGAAGTTGTTCTTGCCACGCTCCTTGGCGTGGTACATCGCCGTGTCGGCATTCTTCATCAACTGGCTGAGATCATCGCCATCCTGCGGGCTAAGGGCGATACCGATGCTGGCAGTAACGAAAAATTCGCGACCCGACAACACGAACGGCTCGGTCAGGCTGGCCAGGATACGCTCGCCGACGTGAATCGCGCGGTTCAGAGCCTCGTCGCGATCGCCGCCCGGATGCAGAAGAAAGGTGAACTCGTCGCCGCCCATGCGTGCCACCGTATCGTCCGCGCCGACACAAGAGGCCAGCCGCATGGCGACGTCTTTGAGCATCCGATCGCCCGCAGCGTGGCCGAGCGAGTCGTTGATCGGCTTGAAGCGGTCCAGATCGAGGAACATCAGCACCACCCAGCTACCGCGGCGCGCGGCCAGCTGTAAACTGCTGTGCAAGCGATCCTGGAACAGCGTCCGGTTGGGCAGCTGGGTCAGGCTGTCGTAGTAGGCCAGACGATGAATGCGCTTCTCGCTGGCTTTGCGCTCGCTCATGTCAGTGAAGAAGCATACATAGCTGACCAGATCATTCTCGGCGTCACGCACCGCGGTGATGCCGACCCAGCACGGATAGGTTTCGCCATCCTTGCGTTTGAGCCAGAACTCGCCTTCCCAGGTGCCGGCCAAGAGGATCTGGTCGCGTACGAAGGTCATCTGATTGGCTTGCTGACGATCGGCGCTTAAAGCAGTCGGCAACTCACCCAGCATTTCATCGCTGCCATAACCGGTAATGCGCTGGAACGCCGCGTTGACCTGAACGATTCTGCCAGCCGGATCGGTGACCACGATGGCGGCGGTGGAATGGTCGAATACCGTCGCCGCGCGGCGCAGCTCCTTTTCCGCCTGGCGCCGCTGGCTGATGTCGCGACCGATACACAGCGCGCCGTCGAAGCGGTTGTTCTCGTTTTTGATCAGCATGATCCGCAATTCGATCGCCACGGCCCGGCCGTCCGCGGCGAGACAATCGAAATGTAGTGTCTGGTCCAGCAGGTTCTGGCCGAGCTCGGCGAACGCTACCGGGTTGACCGAGGCCTTGCGCACCCGGCGCATCAGGTCGTAGAAACGCGCCACCTGACGCGGCTTGGTCACCAGCCGGTCGAGGCCATGGCGCGCCGCCCACTCAGGGCTGTAACCGAGCATGCTCTGCACCGACGGGCTGACGTAATCGATACGTACCGAGCTGTCGGTGGTAAAAATCAGGTCCTGCAGGCTATCGGCAAGCATGCGATAGCGGCGCTCGCTGTCGCGCAGCGAATGGCTGTACGCGATGTTCGCAGTCACGTCACGGGCCACACCGATCAGGCGCGAAATGCGTCCCCGGTCGTCGCGCGACAGTATTTGCTCGCGCACGCTGAACCAGCGCCAGCTACCGTCGCGGTGACGCCAACGCAGCAGAGCCTCCTGACC
>DPSI01000069.1 GCA_003527165.1 Pseudomonas sp. | reverse complement strand
AGGCCGCCGATCAGGCCTGCCAATAACAGGGGAATCAGATAACGGCCCAGTGGACGTAACGCTGAACGCGCCGCCCAGGCGCCGGCGAGGCTGGCGGGCCAGAGCGCCACGGCGTTGGTCGCGTTGGCGGTAATCGGTGGCAGGCCGGTGGCCAGCAGCGCGGGAAATGAGAAAAAGGTGCCGCCGCCGGCGAGTGCATTCATGCCACCCGCGGCAAAGCCGGCAGCGATCAGCAACAGCATGTCAAACAGGGGCATCGGAACGGCTCGCGGCAAAAAGAGACGCAGATTAGCCAAGGGGCTGCGGTCCGCCAAGCATTGTCGGTGTGCCACCGCAACCGCCAGCAGAGCGTGAGGGCGCGGGGCGCGCTTAGTCCAGCCGCGTGCTGGTGAGCTCGTTAATGATGCCGCAGCCTTGCACAGGGTGATTGCCGGTACAGCAGCTGCGTAACTCCTGCAGCTGACGTTCGAGCGCGTGAAGACTTTTCAGCCGCGTACGGACGCGCTCGAGCTGTTCATCGATCAGCAGGTTGATATCGCCGCAGCTAGCGTCCGGCTGATTGGAAAACTTCAGCAGCCGGCGGATGTCGGCCAGTCCAATGTCCAGCGCGCGGCAGTGACGGATGAATACCAGGCGCGCCAGCTGCTTGGATGAATAGCGCCGGTAGCCATTGGTGCCGCGCTCTGGCGCGGGCATCAGTCCGACTTTCTCGTAGTAGCGAATGGTCTCGACGTCTACGTCGGCCGCCGTGCTCAGCTCGCCTATACGCATCATGGGCTCCTTCTCGCTGTAGTCCCGGCAAGCAAAAATACGGCCTTGACCCTGGAGCTGCTCCAGGGTGTGCAATGGCTCGGAATATAGTTCAGGAGCATTCCAATGTCGTCGAGATGCTGTGATTCCGGCTGCTCAACCCCTGCGGTCAGCCCGGGCTTTCGCAAGGCGCTGTGGGTCGCGCTGTCGATCAATCTGGTCATGTTCGTCGTGGAAATCATCAGCGGTCTGCGTTCCGGCTCGGTCTCGCTGCTGGCCGACGCCATCGACTTTGGCGGTGACGCCGCCAACTACGGCATCACCTTGGTCGTGCTGTCCATGGGGCTGGTCTGGCGCTCGCGCGCGGCCATGGCCAAAGGCCTGTCGATGCTGGCCTTCGGCGTGTTCGTGCTTGGCCGGGCCGGCTGGGCGACCCATGCCGATGTGGTGCCCGAACCGCTGACCATGGGCGTCGTCGGAACGCTGGCGCTGGTCGCCAATGTCGTCGTAGCGCTGATGCTCTATGCGTATCGCCAGGGCGACTCGAACATGCGCTCGGTCTGGTTATGCAGCCGCAACGACGCCCTGGGCAACCTCGCGGTAATGATCGCCGCAGCGGGCGTTTTCGGCACCGGTTCCGGTTGGCCGGACTTCGTCGTGGCCATGATCATGGCCGGGCTGGCGCTGTCTGCCGGTTACTCGGTGGTACGCCAGGCCCGGGAGGAGCTGGGCACACCCCAGCATCAGGGCTGACGCGGTCAGCTGGCGATGGCCGCCACGACCGCGATAACGATCATGCCCGTCACCGCCAGTCCGGCAGCAGCCAGCTTGCCCACCGTTTCGGAACTCAGACCCAGTGCGTTGCGTTTGGCCTGAGCGCCGAAACGGCCTTCGATGCGGTGCAAACCTTCTACCGGCTGGAAAAGATTGTCGGGCTGCTCGTCGCTGGCCAGCTCGTCGGTCATCTGTCCGCTCCAGGCCTGTTTGGCCATCATCCGATCGAGCAGGCCGGGCATGAACATGTTGCCGATGATCGCCTGGAACGAGGTGCGCCCGAGCCACAATTCGCGTGGCGCATCGGTTGCGGCGCGGACAATTGCGCGTGCGGCCACCTCAGGCGTGTGGATCGGCGGGACCGGCTGCGGACGTTTCTGCATCTTGTTGCGCGACCAGTCGAACTGCGGCGTGTTGTGCGCCGGCAACTGGACCATGGTCAGCCGCACCCGGCTGTTGGTATGGATCAGTTCGCAGCGCAGCGAATCGGTGAAACCGCGAATGGCGAACTTGGCGGCACAGTAAGCCGATTGCAGGGGGATGGCCCGATAAGACAACGCCGAGCCCACCTGGACGATGGTGCCGCGGTTGCGCGCCTCCATATGACGCAGCGCCGCCAGCGTGCCGTGTACGAAGCCCAGGTAGGTCACCTCCGTCACGCGCTTGAACTCCGCCGCGCTGGTCTTGTTCACCGGGCCGAATACCGTCGCCATCGCCGCGTTGACCCAGATCTCGATGGCCCCTAGCTCCGCCTCGATCTGATCGGCCGCTCGATCGATCGCGTCTGCGTCGGCTACATCCGCCGCGATCGCCAGGACTTTTGCGCCGGTCGCTTCCAGCTCGCTGCGGGTGTCCGATAACCCTTGCTCGCCGCGTGCAATCACGGCGACGCGGTAGCCAGCCTGGGCAAAGGCGTGCGCCGTTGCACGCCCCACGCCTGCGGTCCCGCCGCAAATCACGACGGTCTGTTCGCGGTCGGTCATGTCCGGACTCCTTGTTCATCCATGCTCATGTCCGAGGACATGGACGATTGCCGCAGATATTCCGCTTGGTGCTCCATGAACTTCCCCCGCTCGAAGTGATGGCTGCATGTCGCGCTCAGGCCGGCACGGGTGTTCGTAACCGGCCCCGGTAAGGTCGCTGGTCAGTTGACCGGACGAGACGGGGCGAGTTGCACCAAATATGGTGCGGGCAGCCGCATCAAAAGGCACCGGCGGTGCAACCGCTGCTGTCAGCTGCCCGAGGGGCTGGCGCTGCGGATCGGCCCCTACTCGGGGCAATTTGGCTCGACGGTAAAGGTCTTGGACGAATCCACCAGCCCGATATTTTTCAGCGTGCGACGGCCGACGAGTACCGGATAGTTCATCTTGTCGCGGTCGTTTAGCGAGAACTGCTCTTCGTAGATCTTGTCGCCCAGGCAGACCTTCATCCGGACAACAGGCCGTGATTCGGCGCCGCCTGCACCTCTTACTTTAATGTCGCGCACCAGCTCGCGCTCCAGGCGTTTCTCGATTTTCTTATCGGTGTCGATGTCTTTCAGTTCGAGGGTAAAGCGTACCCAGTCGTCGCCATCCTTTTCGAATCGATCGATGTTTTCGGCATGCATTGAGGAGGTCAGCGCGCCGGTGTCGAGCTTGAACTTCACCGCAACCTTTTCTGGAAAGATCAGGCCCTCTTCGACCCAGCCGAACACCTGAGGCGAATCGGCCATGGCCGGTGCGATGCAAGCCGGTAGCAGCAACGCCACCAATCCACGCGCTTTGGCCAGGCGACTTGTCGAACGAAGCATCTTCACCTCGAGTCATTATTGGCTACGGCAACGATAGAGTCGCTGGCCCTGGATACGTTCAGCAAAAGCGACATCTGCGCAGCGGTGCAAGGACAGCATCGTGAGCCAGTCACTTCATTGACTTGATCAATGGATGTCATTGGAAAAAACAATCGGACGGCTGCCGCAGTCTGTATTCCACCAATAGGGTCGCTGCGATGCAGTCGGCAGCAACCGAATCGCCGTGACCCGTTAACTGACCGAAGGAGGCAGTCACTAGGGAAGTCCAAAATTGAGAGGTGAACTATGTTCGTCCACAACAAACGGCTTCAATACACCGTGCGAGTGGCGGGCCCGAATCCTGGGCTGGCCAACCTGATGCTCGAGCAGTTCGGCGGTCCGCAGGGCGAGCTCGCCGCCGCCATGCGCTATTTCACCCAAGGCGTGTCCGAGGATGACCCAGGTCGTAAGGACATGCTCATGGACATCGCGACCGAAGAACTCAGCCACCTCGAGGTGATCGGCTCCATCGTCGGCATGCTCAACAAGGGTGCCAAAGGCGAGATGGCAGAGGGAGTCGAGGAGGAAGCGGATCTGTATCGCTCGCTCACTGGCGGTGGCAATGATTCGCACATCACGTCGTTGCTGTATGGAGGAGGCACGCCGCTGACCAACTCTGGCGGGGTTCCCTG
>DPSI01000583.1:1867-2959 GCA_003527165.1 Pseudomonas sp. | reverse complement strand
GAGAGCTTCTTCCGCGACGCCAAGGTCACAGACCTGATCATCGAGAAGATGCCTGTCTCCATCTCGCTGGGGCTGTGGAGCACGCTGATCATGTACCTGGCCTCGATTCCGCTGGGGATCGCCAAGGCCACGCGCCACGGCAGCAAGTTCGACGTCTGGACCAGCTCGGCGATCATCGTCGGCTATGCGATACCCGCATTTCTGTTCGCCATCCTGCTGATTGTGCTGTTCGCCGGCGGCAGCTACTGGAACTGGTTCCCATTGAGAGGACTGACCTCAGGCAATTTCGATGAACTGACACTTACCGGAAAGATCATCGACTACTTCTGGCACCTGGCGCTTCCGGTCACGGCTCTGGTGATTGGCAACTTCGCCACCCTGACGCTGCTGACGAAGAACAGCTTTCTCGACGAGATCAACAAGCAGTACGTGATCACGGCGCGGGCCAAAGGATTGAGCAAGAATCGCGTGCTCTACGGCCACGTATTCCGCAATGCGATGTTGATCATCATCGCCGGTTTCCCATCGGCATTCATCGGTATGTTCTTCACCGGCTCGCTGTTGATCGAGGTGATCTTCTCGCTCGACGGGCTTGGCTTGCTCAGCTTCGAGGCCGCCATCAACCGCGACTATCCCGTGGTGTTCGGTACGCTGTTTCTCTTCACCCTGCTCGGCCTGGTGGTCAAGCTGATCGGCGATTTGACCTACACGCTCGTCGACCCGCAAATCGACTTCGAAAGCAGGGAGGCCTGACATGCAGCTATCGCCGCTCAATCAGCGCCGCTTCGCCCTGTTCAAAGCCCACAAGCGCGGCTGGTGGTCGCTGTGGCTGTTTCTCACTCTGCTCATCCTGAGCCTGGGCGCCGAACTGATCGCCAACGACAAGCCGATCGTGGTGCGTTTCGATGGGGGCTGGTATTTCCCGGTATTCAAACGTTATCCGGAGACCGTGTTTGGTGGCGAGTTTCCACTGCAGGCCGACTACAAGGGCCCCTACATCCAGGAACTGATCGAAAAGAAGGACGGCTGGATGATCTGGCCGCCGATCCCGTTTCATCATTCGAGCATCAATTACGACCTTCAGGTCCCGGT
>DPSI01000583.1:0-1798 GCA_003527165.1 Pseudomonas sp. | reverse complement strand
TTACGACCTTCAGGTCCCGGCACCTGCCCCGCCCTCCTGGGCTAATTGGCTGGGCACCGACGACCAGGGCCGTGATGTCTTCGCCAGGATCATCTACGGCTTCCGCATTTCGGTGTTGTTTGCGCTGACGCTGACGTTGATCAGCTCGGTGATAGGCGTCGTCGCTGGCGCGCTGCAGGGGTTTTATGGTGGCTGGGTCGACCTGGTCGGGCAGCGGGTGCTGGAGATCTGGTCAGGACTGCCTGTGCTCTACCTGCTCATCATCCTCGCCAGCTTCGTGCAGCCTAATTTCTGGTGGCTGCTCGGCATCATGCTTCTGTTCTCCTGGATGAGCCTGGTCGACGTGGTCCGTGCCGAGTTCCTGCGCGGGCGTAACCTCGAATATGTTCGCGCGGCGCGAGCGCTGGGCATGCGCAACGGCGCAATCATGTTCCGCCACATTTTGCCCAACGCAATGGTTTCGACCATGACCTTCATGCCGTTCATCCTGACCGGGGCGATCGGCACGCTGACCGCATTGGATTTCCTGGGCTTCGGTCTGCCGCCCGGCGCCCCATCGCTGGGTGAACTGGTGGCACAAGGCAAGGCGAACTTACAGTCGCCGTGGCTGGGCATCAGTGCCTTCATGGTTCTCGCCATCATGCTGACCCTACTGGTCTTTATCGGCGAGGCGGCTCGCGATGCCTTCGATCCAAGGAAATAGCATGGCTGAGAATCTAATAGAGGTCCGCGACCTGGCCGTCGAGTTCGTCACAAGCGCTCAGGCGCAGCGAGTCGTCGAGGGGGTCAGCTTCGATATCCGCAAAGGCGAGACCTTGGCGCTGGTCGGGGAAAGCGGGTCCGGCAAGTCGGTCACGGCCCACTCGATATTGCGCCTGTTGCCCTACCCGCTCGCGCAGCATCCGGCCGGCGAAATCCGCTACGCCGGTGAAGACTTGCTCAAAGCAAGTGAAAAACGCATGCGTGGTATACGCGGCGACCGCATTGCGATGGTGTTCCAAGAGCCAATGACCTCGCTCAACCCGCTGCATACTATCGGCAAACAGATCAACGAAGTGCTACAGATCCACAAGGGGCTCAACGTCAAGGCAGCCACGGCACGCACCCTCGAACTCCTTGAACTGGTCGGAATACCAGAGCCGGCCAGCCGGATTCGAGCTTATCCTCACGAGCTGTCAGGTGGGCAGCGTCAGCGCGTAGTCATCGCGATGGCCCTGGCAAACGAACCCGAACTGCTCATTGCCGACGAACCCACCACGGCGCTGGATGTAACGGTGCAACTGAAAATACTGGAGCTGCTCAAGGAACTGCAGGCGCGCCTGGGCATGGCTCTGCTGCTGATTAGCCACGATCTGAACCTCGTCCGCCGAATCGCTCATCATGTATGTGTCATGCAGAGCGGTCGCGTCGTCGAACAAGCACCTTGCGAGGAATTGTTCCGGTCGCCACAGCACCCCTATACCCGGGAGCTGCTCGCGGCGGAGCCTAGCGGCGGACCAGTACCGGCTGAAGCATCGTCACCGACATTGCTGGAAGTGAACGATCTGCGGGTCTGGTTTCCTATCAAAAAGGGACTGTTCAGGCACACGGTCGACCACATCAAAGCGGTCGACGGCGTCACGTTCAGTTTGCCAAAGGGTCAGACGCTGGGCATCGTCGGCGAGAGCGGCTCGGGGAAGTCCACGTTGGGGCTGGCGATTCTGCGACTGCTTTCCAGCAACGGCGAGATCCGCTTTCAGGATCAAGCGCTGGACAAAATGTCGCAACGGGCGGTACGGCCACTGCGGCGCCAGATGCA
>DPSI01000523.1 GCA_003527165.1 Pseudomonas sp. | reverse complement strand
GCAGATGCGCGAGCGCGAACTCGAACAGGTGATGGGCGACTTCTACCACAAGCGCTTCAACGTGCTGATCGCCTCGACCATCATCGAGACGGGCATCGACGTGCCCAGCGCCAACACCATCATCATCGAACGCGCCGACAAGTTCGGTTTGGCCCAGCTGCATCAGTTGCGTGGCCGCGTCGGCCGTAGTCACCACCAGGCCTACGCCTACCTGCTGACCCCGCCGCGCAAGGCCATGACCCCGGACGCCGAAAAGCGCCTGGAGGCGATCGCCAACGCCCAGGACCTGGGCGCAGGCTTCGTCCTTGCAACCCATGACCTGGAGATCCGCGGCGCCGGCGAACTGCTTGGCGACGGTCAGAGCGGGCAGATCCAGGCAGTGGGCTTCACGCTCTACATGGAAATGCTTGAGCGCGCGGTCAAATCCATTCAGAAAGGCGAACAGCCGAATCTCGACCAGCCGCTGGGTGGCGGACCGGAAATCAACCTGCGCGTGCCCGCGCTGATCCCGGAGGATTATCTGCCGGACGTTCACGCGCGGCTGATCCTCTACAAGCGTATCGCCAACGCCGCCGACGAGAACGGACTGCGCGAGTTGCAGGTCGAAATGATCGATCGTTTCGGGCTACTGCCCGAGCCGACCAAGCACCTGGTCAGGCTGACCTTACTCAAGCTCCAGGCCTCCAGCCTTGGCATCACCAAGATCGACGCCGGCCCCCAGGGTGGGCGTATCGAGTTCGCCGCGGACACCAGTGTCGATCCGATGGTGCTGATCAAGCTGATCCAGAGCCAGCCCAACCGCTACAAGTTCGAAGGCGCCACGGTGTTCAAGTTTCAGGTGCCGATGGAGCGACCGGAAGAGCGCTTCAATACGCTTGAAGCCTTGCTCGAGCGATTGGCCGCGGCGAACGGGTGAGGATGCAGTCCACTCCAATCGACCGAGGCGGCGAATCGAATAATGTCCGATAGCCTTCTGACTCATCTGCCGCCAACCTGGCGGCTGGCATTTTCCGAAAACGCACTTGCGCGCGGGCTGCAATATGCCCGCGAAGGACGCGTCAGGCTGCTGCGCGAAAATGCGCGATTCGCGGAAGGCAGCTGCCGTGGCGCGGGCGGCAACTAGTATCGGCAATCGCTGCAGCTGTCCGGCACCGGTGGGCTCAGCTGCGTCTGCAGTTGCCCCGTAGGCCTCAATTGCAAGCATGGAGCCGCGCTCATCCTCTACCTCGAGCACCAGGCCGAGCACCAGATATCAAGCACACCCGATCAAGCGGATGATCAGCTTCCAGGCACGGTGGAGCAATGGCTGTCCCAACTTCCTCTGGCACTGGGGGAAGTTCACAACGCCGGCCAGCAATGGTGCCTTCATTATCGGGTCGTGCCGGACGTCTGCATCGAGGTCCACAAGGTACGCCTGCGAAAAGATGGATCCTTTGGCGAAAGGGAGCCCTACTACGGCATACGCGAAGCCAGCTTTCGCCAGCCGCGTTTCATGCAGCCGCTGGATTTGCATATCGCGGCGCTCTTAACGCTGGGCCGCGGTACTAGCCATGGATTCTCGCTCAGCGGCGAAAACGGCGGCGAGGCCCTGCGCCTGATCCTGCAAAGCGGCCGCGCCTATCTCGATTGGGCCCTTCCACCCCTGCAGTCCGGCCTGTCTCGCACGGCGCGCTTCAACTGGACGCAGCAGCCCGACGGGTCTTTCCAGCCCAGCCTGGATATGAACGAACCCGCGGATAAGCTGCTCACCGCGGTAGATCCGCTGTACTACCTGGACGAACAGCGAAACGAAGTCGGCCTGGTCGAACATGGCTTATCGACGGCGTTGGCCAGGCATCTGCTCGCTGCGCCCTCGGTCCCCTCCACCCAGGCCGCACTGTTCAGCCTGTCACTCAATGAAATCGCCCCGCAGCTTCCAGCACCAGCCAGGCCGCAAGAGCAGCGGATCGATGATCTGATGCCTGGCGCCCGACTGGCCCTCGGCAGCCATCACTCCGTCAACTACCAACCGAGCAGCGGGCGCATGGTGAACGAACTTCAGCACCGTGCGGGGCTCAGCTTCGTCTATGGCACAATAGCCGTACACGGCAAGGCCAAAGCCGAACAGCGCGTACGCCAGACCGAAGGTGGACGGGTACTCAGCATTGCTCGCCAGCCCGGTGCGGAACAGGCGCTGCGCCAGCGGCTGACGGAACTGGGGTTTCGTCCGGCATTGCGCCAGAGCCAGGCCTTGCCGAAGGATTCCGCGGAGATGTACGACCTGCCCAACGAAGCCGCCTGGCTGCACTTCGCCCAGCGGCAATTGCCGCAACTGCGCGAACAAGGCTGGCAGATCGCCATGCAGGCCGGCTTTGCTTATGACCTGACGCCAGTGGACGCCTGGTACGTCGAGGTTGACGAGCCGCCCGAGCATAGCTGGTTCGACCTGGAGCTCGGCATCATCGTCGAAGGCGAGCGCATCAGCTTGTTACCGGTCCTACTCGGGCTTATCCGCAGAAACCCGGCCCTGCTTTCGCAGCAGACCCTGGCCCGACGCGCCGACGACGAGACCCTTCGCGTGCAGCTCGACAAACGCGGTGAGGGCGACGACCGCCCGCTGCAGGTGCTGCTGCCGTTCGGCCGTTTGAAGACCATCCTGGGCACCCTCGCCGAGCTGTACCTGCGCGACCAGCCAGGCGCCGACAGCCTTCGCCTGGGGCGCGCCGATGCGGCACGACTGGCCCGGCTCGATGCACTCGCGCCACAGTGGAATGGCGGTGAGCATCTGCGCCAATTCGCCCAACGGTTGCACGACTATCGTCGGCAATCCGTTAGCGCACCAGCCAGCCTTAATGCAGAGCTGCGGCCCTATCAGCTGGACGGCTTGCGCTGGCTGCAGACACTACGCGCCCTTGAGGTTGGCGGCATCCTCGGCGACGACATGGGCCTGGGCA
>DPSI01000172.1:1209-5056 GCA_003527165.1 Pseudomonas sp. | reverse complement strand
GACAATGGCCGCCTCCAGTCGCTCGAGAAGGCCCTGCGCCAGCGGTGCTGACTCGTCGCGCTCGGCCAATCTGAGCGGCGGCACGCGCACGACATCGCCGGCCTGCAATTTATATTCGGGCTTGATTCTCCCCTTGTTGACTCGCACCTCACCCTTACGCAGGATGCGGTAAATGAGCGTTTTGGGTACGCCCTTGAGCTGAGTTCGAAGGAAGTTATCGATGCGCTGGCCGGCGAGTTCCGGCGAGACCTCGAGCAATTGCACGCCGGAGGCCTGAGAGGGGGTATTGGTCATCGGCGGATGATATCAATTTTCATGGATTTGAAGCACTTAAACATTGCTGTTATAGTCCCGAACGCCGCCAAAAACGGCCAGGTCAATGAATGCCAGCGAAACCGCCATTCCTGACCCAGCAATGTTCGAGGACGTGAGGCCGTCCGACGGAGCTTCCCTCAAGTAGCGGTGAAGCCCCGAAACAAGCCTTGAAGACATGATGCGTGACCCCGTTGGGGAATCGCGATAATCGACAACCCGCTCCCGGATTCTGCGAGCGGCACCCGATTTTCAAAGTATGAGTGTTGGGTGGAGATGCACAGCCATCGGATTGCGTAGCAAAGGCTTTCACAGACGCTTCATTCCGTCCGCTACCGATTGCTGATTCCTCCTCCCGAACCATTGCTGCTGTTCCGACAGCAAGCAGGAGACGTCGTCGCGACGCCGGCCCAACTGGCCTCACATCGCTGGACACTGGAGTGCCTTACAACCATTCCTGACTCACCTGACACCGACCGCGAGAGTCGTGTGTGCCGAACGCCGTTTCCGCTGCCCTGGAAACCGACGGTACTACATGAAAAGAATGCTAATTAACGCAACTCAACCCGAAGAGTTGCGTGTCGCACTGGTTGACGGCCAGCGCCTGTTCGATCTCGATATCGAATCCGGCGCCCGCGAACAGAAGAAAGCCAATATCTACAAAGGCAAGATCACCCGCGTCGAGCCCAGCCTCGAAGCTGCTTTCGTAGACTTCGGTGCCGACCGCCACGGCTTTCTCCCCCTCAAGGAAATCTCCCGCGAATATTTCAAGAAGGCCCCCGAAGGCCGCGTCAACATCAAGGAAGTTCTAAGCGAAGGCCAGGAGGTCATCGTCCAGGTCGAAAAAGAAGAGCGTGGCAACAAGGGCGCAGCCCTAACCACCTTCATCAGCCTGGCAGGTCGCTACCTTGTTCTGATGCCGAACAACCCACGCGCTGGCGGCATTTCCCGCCGCATTGAGGGCGAGGAACGCAACGAACTCCGCGAAGCGCTGAATGGCCTCAACGTTCCTGCTGACATGGGCCTGATCGTCCGCACCGCCGGCCTTGGCCGATCCAGCGAAGAAATGCAATGGGATCTGGATTACCTGCTGCAGCTGTGGAGTGCGGTGAAGGAAGCCTCCCAGGACCGCCCCGCCCCTTTCCTGATCTATCAGGAATCCAATGTCATTATTCGTGCCATTCGAGATTACCTGCGCCAAGACATTGGCGAAGTACTTATCGACAGCGTCGAAGCCCAGGACGAGGCCCTTTCCTTTATCCAGCAGGTCATGCCGCAATACGCCAGCAAGATCAAGCTGTATGAAGACAGCGTGCCTCTGTTCAACCGCTTCCAGATTGAAAGCCAGATCGAGACCGCTTTCCAGCGAGAAGTGAAGTTGCCGTCGGGTGGCTCCATCGTCATCGATCCAACCGAAGCACTGGTTTCCATCGACATCAACTCGGCCCGCGCCACCAAAGGCGGCGACATCGAGGAAACCGCGCTGCAGACCAACCTGGAGGCAGCCGAGGAAATCGCTCGCCAACTGCGCCTGCGCGATATCGGCGGCCTGATCGTCATCGACTTCATCGACATGACGCCGGCGAAAAATCAGCGCGCCGTTGAAGAAAAGGTTCGCGAAGCACTCGAAGCCGACCGGGCACGTATTCAGGTCGGGCGCATTTCGCGCTTCGGCCTGCTGGAGATGTCCCGTCAACGCCTGCGCCCATCGCTCGGTGAGACCAGCGGCATCGTCTGCCCTCGCTGTAACGGCCAAGGCATCATTCGTGACGTTGAGTCGCTGTCGCTGGCAATCCTGCGCCTGATTGAAGAAGAAGCCCTTAAAGATCGCACGGCCGAGGTTCGAGCTCGAGTGCCCTTCCAGGTCGCGGCCTTCCTACTCAACGAAAAGCGCAACGCCATCACCAAAATCGAACTGCGCACCCGCGCACGCATCTTCATCCTGCCGGACGATCACTTGGAGACGCCGCATTTCGAAGTACAGCGCCTGCGCGACGACAGCCCGGAAATCATCGCCGGTCAGGCCAGCTACGAGATGAGTCCGACCGAGGTCGAGGAAGCTCAACCCGTGAGCTCGACCCGCACCCTGGTTCGCCAGGAAGCCGCGGTGAAAACTGCACCGCAGCGCACCGCACCCGCTCCCGCCCCTACCGCCACGCCAGTAGCAGCCACCACGCCTACCGCCCAGGAGCCGAGCCTGTTCAAGGGGCTGGTCAAATCCCTGGTCGGCCTCTTCGCTGGCAAGCAGGAAGCGCCGTCGGTTGAAGTCGAGAAGAAACCTGCAGCGAGCAGCCGCCCGCAACGCAACGATGAGCGTCGCAGCGGTCGCCAACAGAACCGTCGCCGTGACTCACGCGGCAATCGCGATGAGGAACGCAAGCCACGCGAAGAGCGCGCCCCTCGTGAAGAACGCCAGGCTCGTGAAGAGCGCCAGCCACGCCCACCGCGTGAAGAGCGCAAGCCTCGCGAATCCCGCGAGTCGGTCGAAGCCACCGATAGCCCCTCGCAGCCGCAACCACGTCGCGAGCGCACCCCTCGCGAGGACCGACAGCCGCGCGAAGAGCGCAAGCGCGAATTGCGCGCACCGCTGGACGAACCTACCCAGACCTCGCCGAGCGTGGAAACCAGCGAAGAAAGCACCGAGCGTAAGCCGCGTCCGCCTCGCGAAGAGCGCAAACCGCGTGTAGAACAAACCGCGAATGCGGACGAGCCGCAGCAGAACGAAGCGACGGAAACCGCTCAGGATGAGCAGGAGTCGTCCGAGGGCAATGATCGCCCACGCCGTCGCTCACGTGGCCAGCGTCGTCGCAGCAACCGCCGTGATCGTCAGCGTGACGCCAATGGCAACGAGATTGGCGGCGAAGCCGAAGCCGGCACTGCCGAAGTCAGCGAAAGCAATGCGCCAGTAAAATCCGAGCAGGTTGCTATTGCCGCGACTGCGGCCGCCCTTGCGGCGAACACGGCAGATACCGACCCGGCACCCGTTGCGATCCAGACCGAGATCGAGGCAGCTCCGGAAGCACCAGTGGCAGTCGAAACCGCTAATGAACCCGAAGCTGCCCAGCCAGCCGAAGTCATCGCAGCGCCGGCAGCCGAAGTCACCCCGCCGGTCGCCGTTCCAGCTGAACCAATCCCTGCACCGCAGGAAATCAGCCAGCCAGAGCCGTTGACTGTTGAGCCCAAGGTTGCGGAAGCAGCAGTTACGCCTGTTGCCGAGCAGCCCGTTCCAACGCCGAGCGAGCCCGTGGCTCCCGCCCTGACAGCGACCGGTCGTGCTCCTAACGACCCGCGCGAGGTGCGCCGTCGCCGTCTCGAGCAGGAGCGCCTGGCCAAGGAAGCAGCCGAGGCCGAAGCGAAAGCTGCAGCCGAAGCACAAGCCCCCGCGCAACTGTCCAGCCCCGAGATCGTTGTCGGCGAACCGGTTGGCGATGCATCGGCCGAGCAACCGGTCGTCACGACCAACGGCAACGAGCAAGCCGCTGAAGCCGAGCCGCAGCCGCAGGCCGAGCTGCAGACGACCAAACCGGAAGAAGCC
>DPSI01000172.1:0-990 GCA_003527165.1 Pseudomonas sp. | reverse complement strand
AAACCGGAAGAAGCCGAGCCGGTCGCTGCTGAAACCGTCCAGCCCGAAGTGGAGCCGGGCAAGCCCGCCATGGAAGCTGAGCCCGAGGAAGCTGACGAAGTCACCCAGCAGGATGACGCTGAAAAACGCCAGAACTGACAGGTACAGCAGTAAAAAAAGGGATGCTTCGGCATCCCTTTTTATTTCTGCGTGGCCATCGGTACACAGCCCAACCGAACAAGGCAGCGGCTCGGGCAACGCCGAACCGCCATCGGCTATGGATGGATTACCGAACTGAGCTTGACGCAGTGCGCGCTGAGCAGCGGTCACCGCCAGCGATCGCTAAACAGCCGCGCCGTACGAACAGGCAGCTCACGCTAGGCAGCGATAACGCAACCGACCGGCTTCGGGCTAAATAACGTTCGGCTCTATTTCCAGCTGCACGCCAAAACGCTCGGCAATATCTGCCTGGATATGGCGAGCAAGCTGCAAGATCTGCCGGCCAGTCGCTTGGCCGTAGTTGACGAGAACCAGCGCCTGCAGCCGATGCACACCCGCATCGCCTTCTCGGTACCCTTTCCAGCCTGCACGCTCGATCAGCCAGCCGGCTGCAAGCTTGGCCTGCCCGCCCCCTTGGGGAAACGTTACCAGGTCCGGGAATCGCTCACGCAAGGCATCGGCGATCGATTGAGGGACCAATGGGTTCTTGAAAAAACTGCCGGCATTGCCCAAGAGCCGAGGGTCAGGCAGTTTCTCGCTGCGAATCGCACAGACCGCACGGCTTACATCCATGGGGGTGGGAGTTTGGATGGCCTGCTGCTGCAACCACTGCTGCAGTGGCCCGTATTCGAGCTTGAGGTGCGCGGTCCGCTGCAGCGCGAAGCGCACCCGAAGAATGATGTAGCGCCCAGCCTGACGCTTGAACAGGCTGTCGCGATAGCCGAATTCGCATGCCTGCAGATCGAACTCAACGAGGTCGCCGGTGTTCCGGTCCAAGGCGGTCAGCCCAAC
>DPSI01000038.1 GCA_003527165.1 Pseudomonas sp. | reverse complement strand
TTTCGAACATGTCGGCACGGCGCAGCACTTCGGCCATGGAGATCAGCAATTCCTCCAGACTCACCTCGGGCAACAGCTTGCGCGCCCGTGCGTCCGGCGCCTCCAGTCGTGGCACATGCAGTTCGCGACCGATACGCGGCAATTGGTCGAGATCTTCGGAGGCCGCCTTGAAGCGCTCGTACTCCTGAAGTCGGCGTATCAGCTCGGCACGCGGATCGAGTTCGTCCTCTTCCACTTCGGCCGAGCGCGGCAGCAGCATGCGCGACTTGATCTCTGCCAGCATCGCCGCCATCACCAGATACTCAGCCGCCAGCTCCAGCCGCACGGCCTTCATAAGCTCGACGTAGCCCATGTACTGGCGGGTGATTTCCGCCACCGGGATATCGAGGATGTCGATGTTCTGTTTGCGGATCAGATAGAGCAACAAGTCCAGTGGACCTTCGAACGCCTCGAGGAATACCTCCAGGGCATCCGGCGGGATATACAGATCCTGCGGGAGATTGTTGAACGCCTCGCCGTAGACCAACGCCAGACGCAGCTGCTCGCCGGGCGGATCGATCATCGCCTCGGCCTGGGGTTCCTGCATGCTCTCTCCACGAAACGAACGAATTGGACGCGGCGACAGCTTATGCCGGCTGCCGTATGGGCTCTAGCGATAATTCAGGCCCATCGCCTGACGCACGACCACCAGGGTTTCGCGGGCTTCGTCGCGGGCCTGCTCGGCGCCCTCGGCAAGAATGCTACGCACCAGGTCCGGATTCTGCTCGTAGTCCTGCGCCCGCTCCTGAATCGGCGCGAGGTCGTGCTTGATCGCCTCGATCAACGGCGCCTTGCATTCCAGGCAACCGATACCCGCACTGCGGCAGCCCTGTTCGGCCCACTGGCAGACATCCTCCCCTGAATGGGCGAGATGCATCTGCCAGACCGGACAGCGCGTCGGCTCTCCCGGATCGTGGCGGTGTACCCGTGCCGGATCGGTAGGCATGCGCTTGATCTTTTCTTCGATCTCGTCAGGCGTATCGCGAAGAAAGATGGAATTGCTGGCCGACTTGGCCATCTTGCCGCCGTCCAGCCCCGATAGTTTCGGCGAATCGCTGAGCAGGGCCTGCGGCTCGGGCAGCAGCAGCCTGCCACCTCCTTCCAGATACCCAAACAGGCGCTCCTGATCACCGATAGTGATGGTCTGCTGGTTCTTGAGGAGCGCACGGGCGGTATACAGCGCTTCGAGATCGCCCTGCTCCTGGTAACTCTTGCGCAAGCTGGCGTAAAGCTTGGAGCTTTTCTTACCGAGCTTGCGAACCGCCGCCTCGGCTTTCGCCTCGAAGTCTTCTTCGCTGCCATAGAGGTGATTGAAGCGCCGCGCCACATCACGCGCAAACTCGATGTGCGGCAGCTGGTCCGCGCCCACCGGCACGACCCCGGCGCGATAGGCCAGGATGTCAGCGGCCTGTAGCAAGGGATAACCCAGGAAGCCGTAGGTGCCGAGATCCTTGTGCTGTGAATCGAGCTGCTCCTTGTACGACGGCACGCGCTCCAGCCAAGCTAAGGGACAGATCATCGACAGCAGCAGGTGCAATTCGGCGTGCTCCGGCACCTGGGACTGAATGAACAGAGTGGCCGAACTTGGGCTGACGCCGGCGGCCAGCCAGTCAATCGCCATGTCCTGCACGTTACCGGCGATATCGGCACCAGCAGCGTGATCGGTGGTCAGGGCATGCCAATCGACGATGCAGAAGAAGCACTGATATTCGTGCTGCATCCTGACCCAGTTCTTCAGTACGCCGTGGTAATGGCCTAGGTGCAGACGGCCGTTGGGCCGCATTCCGGAGACCACACGTCGCTGCGAATCCATGGAGCTCAAAAGGGTTTCCTTCGTAGATGTAAGAAAAGGCGAATCGGCTCAACCGGCAAACGGCGCGGGATCGCCGCACCCGACACGTACCACTTCCGGATCGCCGTCCACCAGACTAATGACTGTCGATGCTTCGACGCCACCGTAACCGCCGTCGATGATCAGGTCCACCTGATGCTCCAGCGCATCACGCATTTCGTAGGGGTCGCTCATCGGCTCGGTTTCACCGGGCAGGATCAGACTGACACTCATCAACGGCTCGCCCAGCTCGGCAAGCAGCGCCTGTGCGATAGGCTGCGCGGGGACCCGCAAGCCGATAGTGCGGCGCTTGGGGTGCAAGAGCATCCGTGGGACTTCCCGGGTGGCGCTGAGGATAATGGTGTATGGCCCCGGCAGGTGTGTCTTGAGCAGACGGAAGGCTGCGGTATCCACCTTGGCGAACAGGCCGAGCTGGGACAGATCGCGGCAGACCAGCGTGAAGTTGTGCTTATCGTCCAGCTGACGCAGGCGGCGGATACGCTCGATGCCAGCCTTGTTCCCCATCGAGCAGCCAACGGCGTAGGACGAGTCGGTGGGATAGACCACCACGCCGCCGTTGCGAATGATCTCCACAGCCTGTTTGATCAGCCTGACCTGCGGGTTTTCCGGATGTATCTGAAAAAACTGGCTCATGGAAACTCCCTGTTCAGCGGGCAGCAGACTCGCATGGTTCATGATCGAAATGCCTCCACAATGGCTGCAGATCTTGCGGCAAAGCCCGGTACATCCCCAACTCGGACCAGTCGCCGGGCGCATGAAAATCGCTGCCGATACTGGCCAGCAGGCCGAACTCGCGGGCAAGAATCGACAAACCGCCGACCTGTTCCAGCGGCTGCATGCCGTTGACGACTTCCAGCGCATGCCCACCGGCCTGGGCGAACTCGGCTACCAGACGCCGCCGCTTGCTACGGGTGAAATCGTATTGCCAGGGATGCGCCAGACTGATCCAGGCGCCCGCCTCGCGCAGCGTAGCCACGGTTTGCTCAAGGCCTGGCCAGTGCTGTTTGACATCCCCGAGCTTGCCCGAGCCGAGCCACTTGCGAAACGCTTCGGCGCGGTCACGTACATGACCGGCGCGCACCAGAAATTCGGCGAAATGCGGACGCGCCGGCGCGTTGCCGCTGTCGCCCAGCTCCTGCTGTACCACCCGGGCGCCTTCCAGCGCACCCGGCATACCCTTCGCTTCCAGACGATGGGCGATCAATTCCGCACGACGCCAGCGACCGTCGTGCAGTTGCGCGATGGCCTTCTGCAGTGCGGCCGCATCCCGGCGAAAGGCATAGCCGAGTATGTGCACGGTGGCGCCATTCCAGACGCATGAAAGCTCGATACCGTTAACCAGCCGGACCCCCAGCGAATCCGCCTTGGCACGAGCGGCATCGAGGCCCTCCAAGGTGTCGTGATCGGTCAGCGCGAGCAGTTCGATACCACGTGCATGTGCCCGTTCGACCAGCGCCGAAGGCGCAAGCGCGCCATCCGACGCGGTGCTATGGCAATGCAGATCAACAATCATTTGGGGCCTATTCTCCAAGGGCTTGGCGACATACTGCTACTGACCGTCAGGGCCGCCGCTCGTGCCGTCATTCACTTCGCCAAAGTTTGCACCGCGTCCAGGAAATCGCAGGCGGGCAGCGTTCTGCCAAAAGCACGGTTTGTTATTATGCCGGCCACACACCGCTTCTGGCTCTTTCCGTGAAACAAATCGTCGACTTCATTCCGCTGCTGCTGTTCTTCATCGTCTACAAGCTCGAGCCGAGAACCTTCGATGTGGCGGATCTGAACGTCACCGTCGGCGGCATCTTCAACGCAACAGCTGTGCTCATCGCGAGTTCAATCATCGTGTATGCCGCGCTGTTCGTTTACCAGCGCCGGCTGGAAAAGAGCCAATGGCTGACCTTGGCCGCGTGCCTGTTGTTTGGTGGGCTGACACTGGCCTTGCACAGCGAAGCCATCCTGAAATGGAAGGCGCCCGTACTGAACTGGCTGTTCGCGCTGGCATTCACCGGCAGCCATTTCATTGGCGAAAAGCCCCTTATCCAGCGCATGATGGGCCACGCCGTGCAGCTCCAATCCGCACAGTGGGCCAGACTGAATATCGCCTGGATCCTGTTCTTCCTTGTCTGCGGTTTCGCCAACCTGTTCGTTGCCTTCGTCTACCCGTCTATCTGGGTCGACTTCAAGGTGTTCGGCAGCCTCGGCCTGACGCTGCTTTTCATGGTGGGCCAGGGCATATATCTGGTCCGTCACACACAACCCAAACCTGAAGAATCATAGGAGTAAACATGCTCTACGCCATCATCGCCACCGACGTACCCAATTCGCTGGAAAACCGTCTGGCTGCACGTCCGGCTCACCTGGCACGTCTCGAGCAACTGAAAAGCGAAGGTCGCATGGTTCTGGCCGGCCCGCATCCGGCAGTCGACAGCAACGATCCCGGCGCGGCCGGCTTCACCGGCAGCCTGGTGGTCGCCGAGTTCGAGTCCCTACAAGCCGCCGAACAATGGGCCGCGGCTGATCCATACAAGGCTGCCGGCGTCTACGGCGAGGTGGTGGTCAAACCCTTCAAGCAAGTCTTTCCATGAGTTGATCGGTCGCCGCCGACAAGTATCTCAGGCCGTAGGGTTTCCACGGCCCGTAGAGGAAAAAGGAGTTCCGATGCGCCAAGGTTCGCTGTTTCTGCTGTTTGCCCTGAGTTTCGCCATACCATTCGCGCATGCCGAACAAGGCACGACCGACCCAACCACCGAACGACAGGCCGAGCTGGAGCAACGTCTGTCAGCGAACGAACAGCGACGCGAAGAACTGAACGACAGTGTCGGCGCAACCGGTACCGATGCTGAGCGGGCTCAGCTGGCGCACTTGCGCCAGGAGAATCATCGCCTGCGCATGCAACTGCAACAGGGGCAGCCGAAGGCACAGCCGCACCTGCTGAATGACCAGCAGCAGTGGTTTGCCGTGGGTGGCGGCGTCGGTGTGCTGGGTTTCTTGTTGGGCGTCCTGACCACACGGGGACGTCGCCGTCGGCAATGGCTGAATTGAAGCGGATACGAGCGAAGGCATGAGTGAACTGCTACTGATAGATGATGACGAGGAACTCTGCGAGCTGCTGGTAAGCTGGCTGGCCCAGGAGGGATTTGTCGCCCACGCCTGCC
>DPSI01000169.1 GCA_003527165.1 Pseudomonas sp. | reverse complement strand
ACGCCGACGCCGTCGCCGGACCGCACCCTCAACGAGGAGGTTGATCCGGGGATCCAGCCGAGCGCTGCGCCGGTTGATGCCGATCAGGCGGAAACCTTTGCCGAACAGTTGGAGCGCGAGCGGCTTGAGCTGTTGTTGCAGGAGTTGCAGAACAAGGTCGACGAGAATCCGGAACTGACCCGCTTCAAGGATCAGATATTGTTCGAAATCACCCAGGATGGCTTGCGTATTCAGATCATGGACGCCGCTAATCGGCCCATGTTCGCCCTAGGTAGCGCGCAGCTTCAGCCCTACTTCGAAGATATTCTGCTGGCGATGGCAGACACCATTCGCGCGGTGCCGAACAAGATCAGTATCAGCGGCCACACCGATGCCAAGCCCTACTCGGGGCGCGGTGATTTCGGTAACTGGGAGCTGTCCTCGGGGCGTGCCAACGCGGCTCGTCGTACGCTCGTCGTCGGTGGCTATCCCGATGAGCAGATCGCTCGTGTGGTGGGTTACGCCTCATCGGCCTTGTTCGACCGGGACAACCCATTGAACCCGGTCAATCGGCGCATCGACATTCTGGTTCTGACCAAGAAGGCGCAACGCAACATCGAGAGCGAACAGTCGGATGCCGGAGATGCGGCGTCGGTTCCGGGCCCGACACCCGCGAGCGGTTCGCCGCCGCCGGCTGCAGGGGCGCCCGAGCCGCTGCAGCCGACGCAGCTGCGCGAACGGCTGAATATTTTTGAGGATGGCGTACTGCAGTTCGACCAGCCTGGCGAAAACTGACCCAGGCCCATTACGGGCCGGTTCGCGCGCAGTCGCCTGGATTGCCTAGTAATCGGTTTCCGGCAGGCTGCTGATGATATGGCGATAGCTGGCCATACGTTGCGGCTGGATCTGCCCCTGCTCCAATGCCTTCAGTAGCGCGCAGCCCGGCTCGCGATCGTGCTTGCAATCGCGGAAGCGGCAATGCCCCAGCAAGTCCTGGAACTCGATGAAGCCGGCTTCCACATCGGCGCGGCTGACGTGACCCAGGCCGAATTCGCGAATGCCCGGTGAGTCGATCAGCTCGCCACCGCCGGGGAAGTGGAACAATCGCGCGGTGGTGGTGGTGTGGGTGCCCTTGCCGGTCATTTCTGACAGCGCCCCGACGCGGGTATCGACACCGGGCAACAGGCTGTTCACCAGCGACGATTTCCCCACCCCGGACTGGCCGACGAACACGCTGACATGGCCATCGAGTCGCGCTTTCAGCGCGTCCATGCCGGCGCCATCATGGGCGGAGACTTCCATCAGCGGATAGCCCAACGTCCGGTACACCGCCAGCAATGCGTTGAGTGCGCCTTCGTTCTGCGCATCGATCAGATCGGCCTTATTCAGCAGCAGCAACGGGGTGATGCCCGCATGCTCGGCGGCAATCAGGTAGCGGTCGATGAGGTTGGCGTGGGGCTCCGGCAGGGGTGCGAAGACGATGACGATCAGGTCGACGTTGGCAGCCACCGGTTTGAGCTGGCCACGCGTGTCGGGCCGGCAGAGTTCGGACTGGCGCCGCAGCTGGGCGACGATCACGCCGATGCCTTGATTGCCTGGCCGCCAGACCACCCGGTCGCCAGTCACCAGGGCTGGCAGGTTGGCGCGCAAATGGCAGCGGAACACCTGGCCGCGGTGTTCGCCTTCCTGGGCTTCGACTTCAACCTGCACGCCGAAATGGGCGATCACCAGGCCAGTCTGCTCCGGGCCGAGATCGCCGCCCTCCAGCTCTTCGATGGCACGTGATTCCCGGCGCGCCGCGCGCGAGGCGCGCTCTTCCTGGATTTTCTCGATGCGCCAGCTTTGCCGACGGTTGAGGTGGCGTTTGGCCATTTGTGTGCGGTGCCCAAGCTGGAGAAGTAGGCGAGTCTAGCATGCCGCCAAGCGCGGCTACGGGGCCTGTATGGGGGGCGCTGTTGGGCGGCTAGACTTGCGACTGGTCTTTCTACGACGAGTACCCATGCCGTCCTCTCTTGCGCGATTTCCCGCCGTACTGGCGTTGCTCAGCCAGCTGTCATCACTGGTTGTCAGCTGGCTGCTGTTGCTGACGCTGGTGCGGTTGACGGACTGGCATGTCAGTCTGCTGACCGCTGCCTGGTTGCAGGGCTCGCTCGCCGCGTTGATCGGCCAGCTGTCCGGGCTCTCGCGCTGGTGGTTGCCGATCAATCTTGGCTTCGTGCCGGGATTGGTGCTGCTGCAGGATCATTCGCTGCCGCCCTGGCTGTTGTTGGCCGGCTTCGTGGCGCTGCTGCTGTTGAACTGGAATGCGCTGACCGAGCGGGTGCCGCTGTACCTGACCGGTACCGCGGCCGAGCAACAGCTGATTTCAAGACTGGCACGGCTGCCCAGCGGCTTTCGCTTCATCGATCTGGGAAGCGGCCTCGGCGGTACCCTGCTGCGGCTGGCGCGCGCCTACCCGTCGGGGCGTTTCGTGGGTGTCGAGACCGCGCCGCTGACCTTTGCGCTGTCCTGGCTGCGCTGCCTGCCACAGCGCAACTGCCAAGTGCGCTTCCGCAGTTTCTGGAGTGAGCCGTTGGGCGACCACGATGTGGTCTATTGCTTCCTTTCTCCCGCGCCCATGCCGGCGTTGTGGCAGAAGGCGCGCAGAGAGATGCGCCCGGGCGCGCTGCTGATCAGCAACAGCTTCGAAGTGCCGGGCGTCGAGGCGCAGGAGGTCGTGCCGATCGATGACTGGCGGCACTCGCGTCTGTTGATCTGGCGGCCCGGGGCTGACGCAACCTGACGGCCATGCTGCGAGCAGCTAAACTGCGCGCCACAGCCAAGGAGCTCGCCATGCAAAACCCGCAGAATCTCATCTGGATCGATCTGGAAATGACCGGTCTGGATCCTGATAACGACGTCATCATCGAAATGGCAACCATCATCACCGACAGCCAGCTCAACGTTCTGGCTGAGGGGCCGGTCATCGCCATCCATCAGAGCGACGACATTCTCGCCGGCATGGATGAATGGAATACTCGTCAGCATGGCGGTTCCGGACTGACTCAGCGAGTGCGTGACAGTCGCATCTCCACCGAAGAAGCCGAAGCTCAGACGCTGGCATTTATCGAGCAGTGGGTGCCCAAGGGCAAATCGCCGATCTGTGGCAACAGCATCTGCCAGGATCGACGTTTTCTGTACCGTCGCATGCCTCGGCTGGAAGCCTATTTTCACTACCGTAACCTGGACGTCTCGACGCTCAAGGAGCTGGCCGCGCGTTGGGCGCCGGATGTGCTCGCCGGATTCAAGAAAGGCGGCACGCATCTGGCGCTGGACGACATTCGCGAATCGATCGCCGAGCTGCGCCACTACCGCGAGCACTTCATCAAGTTCTGAGTGGTGCGGCCTCAACGCCCCAGCTTTCGTAGCTCGTCCGATTCGACTATCCGCGTGCCATCGTCGTCCTCCAGCGCCAGGCGCCAGAGCGCGCGAGCGAGGGTGCAGGCCGGGATGCCGCGGTACTTGCCGGGCAGTAGATAGGATAGAGGTGCGGTTAGTCGCTCCACTGGGCGCACCTCCATGCGTGGGCCCAGCAGCTGCGAGGGGCGTGCGATGGTCAACTGCGGCCAATCCTGGGCGCGCAGAGCCTCTTCCATCTCACCCTTGACCCGGCAGTAGAAGACCGGGCTGTCCGGGTTGGCGCCCAATGAGCTGATGACCAGCAGATGGCGAGCGCCCAGCTCGCGGGCGCGTCTGGCGAACGCCACGACAAGGTCATGATCGATGGCGCGGAAGGCATCCTGGCTGCCGGCATCCTTGATGGTGCTGCCCAGGCAACAAAAAGCGGTATCGATTTCGCCTGTCAGCTGGGGTAGCAACGCCTGTAGTTGCCCGACCGGATTTTCGAGCCGTGGGTGCTCGGCCAGCGGCTTGCGGCTGGGGGCCAGCACGCATTCTACCGTGGGTTCGTTGAGCAGGCGGTCGAGCAGATGCTCGCCGGTCAACCCGGTGGCGCCGGCAAGCAAAATGCGCTGTGGCGTCAAATACATGGTTTGGCTTCCTGTAGTTCAGTCGGTCAACGTCGGCTGCGGTTCGTTCAGCCTCCGCCAGTGGTCGACAACCTGCTCCGGCGCCCAGATCTGCGGCTCCGAAGCCTGATAGTGGTCGGCTTGCTCGCGTTCGGCAACTCTCGCCTGTGCGAGCGTGAAAGCCTGCACAATGTCCCTGGTCTGCTGCAGGGCTTCTGCGAACAGGGCGCGGCCAAAGTAGGTGAAATCGCTTTCCTCAGAGCAGCCGAAGGACACCCGGTCGGCACGAGCGGCGGTGATCACCATGGTGTTCGGGCTTTTCAGGGGGTCGATGAAGCCACCGGAATAGCAGGCCGAGATCACCACTACCGTGTTGCGTGTTGCGAGCGGCTGCAGCAGCGTCGCCAGGTCCACCGCGGAAAGGTCTTCCAGTGCCAATCTCGGCTGTGCCAGTACCAGCTGATGGTCGGCCGAGCCGTGGCTGGTCAGATAGATGAAGATCAGGTCTTCGGCGCCGCTGCGTTCGGATAGCCGTTGAATGGCGCGGGAGAGGTTCTCGCGGGTCGCCAGCGGTCGATCGGCGAGGTGGTCGCGGTGATTGGTCAGGCTGATCTGACCATGGGCGGCGAAGCGTCCGGCCAGCAGCTTGTCGACATAATCCACCTCGCGCAGGAATACGCTCTGCTGGCCGTCGCCCGCCAGGGTGAGGCTGTAAAGTTCAGCCGCCGGTGTCGATGCCGGCACCGCATCGAGGGCGTCGGTAAGCAACTGGCCTTGGCGCAACAGGCCGATTTCCAGCGGATCGGGCAGGCGCTTGCCCGTGGCGTCATGACTGAGGCGCCCGGCATGCCAGGTGCCGCTCTGCGTGGTGCCGTCGGGAAGGGCGAGGGTGCCCGGTCCGTCGAACCGGCCTGCGCGAAAGGTGCCCTTGTAATGCGCACCGTCCGGCTGTTGCAGATGACCCTCGCCGTGATACTGCCAGTGCCTGAAACCACCGCTGTAGCGCGTGCCACCGGGGCTGGCATATTCGCCTTCGCCGCTCAGTTCGCCGTGTTTGAAGGTGCCTTTCCAGACTTCGCCGCTGGCATCTTCGTAGCGGCCCAGGCCGTGAAATTGGTCGTCCTTGAACTGGCCCAGATAGTGCTCGCCGTCGCTGCCGCGATAGAGGCCCTCGCCGTTCAGGCTGCCGTTGGCGAAGGTGCCGCTGAACTCACCGCTCGCGTCGCTGCGGGTGCCCTGGCCATGAGGCTGGCCGGCGACGAAGTGGCCCTCGTATGTCATGCCATCCGCTTGCTGCAGCTTGCCGTCGCCGTGGTAGAGGTCGTTCTGAAATTCGCCGTCGTAGCGCAGTCCCGGCTCGGTATAGCGCCCTTTGCCGTTGAGGCTGCCGCGCAGGAAATGCCCCTGGTAAACGCCGCCGGAGGCATAGCTGAAACGTCCCTGGCCGTCGAAGAGTCCCTGCTTGAACTCGCCTTCGTAGCGATCGCCGTTGGCACCTTGCCAGACGCCCTGACCCTGCCACTGTCCGTCTTTGAACGAGCCGCGATAATGGCTGCCATTCGGGTAGTCGACGCGTCCCTCGCCCTGTAATAGGCCGTCGACGATCTCGCCGCGGTAGCGTCCCCCATCTGGCAGAACAGCGTCGGCGGGCAGCAGCGGCTCGCCGTCACCGCAGGCGGTCAGGGCACAGGCAAACAGGAGCGGAACGAGGCGGCGCATGCGGCTATCCAGAAATGCGATGCCAGCAGTATGCCGCAAACGCGCCGGGGTGCGGCAACCGCGCACCCCCGGCGATTTCAGACGATGCAGAGCGCCAGGGTTTCAGCAATATAGGCGGGCTTCTCCACGCCCTCGATTTCCATCACGGCACGGCACTTGAGCAGCCACTGCCCGGGGTTCTTTTCGTAGGCGTCGAGCAATGTCGCGGCGAGCCGCACCCGCGAGCCGACCCTGACCGGCTGAATGAAGCGCAGGCTGTCGAGTCCGTAATTGATGCCCATCTTGGCACCTTCGGGCCTGACCATTAGATCGCCCATCAGCATTGGCATCAACGACAGTGACAGGAAACCATGGGCGATGGTCCCGCCGAAGGGCGTCTGCGCAGCCTTTTCCGGGTCGATATGGATGAACTGGTGATCACCGGTGCAGTCGGCGAACTGGTCGACTCGTTGCTGATCGACGGTGAACCATTCGGAGCGGCCAAGCTCCTTGCCAATATAGTTCTTGAGCTCTGCTACGGGTACCTGCGGCATATCACTCCTCCGGGCGCTTGTTGTTTTATTCGGGTGCAGCGCGGACGGTTAGATCAGCACGCGGCCGGCGGCGAATCAACCAAGCATGGTCGCCGCGAATGGTGAGTCATAGGCTGGATGGCGCCTGCCCTGGGTTCGTCGCCAGGAGAGGCCATATAATCGCGTTTTGCTTTGGAGGCTTTCATGCTGCTACGCGGGCTAACCTGGCTGGTCCTGTTCCAATTGCTCGGCACCGCGCTCAACGTGATGGTTGTGCCCATACTGCCCGGGCCGATTATCGGTCTGCTGCTGATGTTCGTGGCGCTGTTGGTACGCGGCCAGGCCAGTGAATCGCTGCAGTTGGCAGCCAGGAGTCTGTTGCGTTATCTGCCGCTGCTGCTGGTCCCGCCAGCGGTAGGCGTGATGGCTTATACCGAGGCGATACTCGATGACTTCTGGGCCATCGTCGGAGTGCTGGCGCTTTCGCTGGTGGTGTCGCTGGTATTCACCGGCTGGCTGATGCAGACCTTGATTCGCCGTAAGCAGCGCAAGGCGGAGCGGGCATGATTGCCGTGCAGTGGCAGGCGGCTTGGGACGCGGTGGTTCATCATCCGCTGTTCGGTGTGGCGATCACCCTGACGGCTTATCAGCTGGCGTTCGCGGCGTATGAGAGGACCCGCTGGGTGTTTCTGCAGCCGGTGCTGGTGTCGATGGTGGTGGTCGTCGGCATTCTGCTGATCTGCGGCCTCAGCTACGACGAGTACCGCGACAGCGCGCAGATGCTGACCGTGCTGCTGGGGCCGGCCACCGTGGCGCTGGCGGTGCCGCTGTATCTCAATCTGCGGCGGATTCGCGAGCTGTTCGGGCCAATCATGCTTACCCTGTTTTTGGCAGGCACCGGCGCCACGGCGCTGGGCATGGCGCTGGCCTGGGCTTTTGGCGTCAACCCGATGATCCTGATGACCCTGGCGCCGAAGTCGGTGACATCGCCCATCGCCATGTTGGTGGCTGATCAGATCGGCGGCGTGGTGGCGCTGGCGGCGGTGTTCGTGATGATCACCGGCATCATCGGCGCGATCATCGGTCCGGAACTGTTGCGTCGCTTCGGCGTTCAGCATCCTGCGGCCCGGGGCATGGCGCTGGGCCTGACCGCTCACGCGGTGGGTACCGCGCAGGCGCTGCAGGAAGGCGACGAGTGCGGCGCTTTCGCGGCGCTGGCAATGAGCCTGATGGGCGTCATGACGGCGGTGCTGCTGCCGTTGGCCGTGTTGCTGTTGTCCTAAGGAGTCCGAATGAAGCTGCCGTTGTTTCCGCTCGATACCGTGTTGTTCCCCGGGTGCATCCTGGATCTGCAGATCTTCGAGGCGCGCTATCTGGATATGGTCAGCAGCTGCCTGAAGGCCGGGCATGGCTTCGGTGTGGTACGCATCATCGAGGGCAGCGAGGTGGGCCGGGCGGCGAGCGAATACGCTCTGACCGGTTGCGAAGCGCTGATCCGTGACTGGCAACAGCGCCCCAATGGCTTGCTAGGTATCCGGGTCGAGGGCGGTCGTCGCTTTGATGTGCTGACGGCCGAAGTGCAGCGTGATCAGCTGACCGTTGCCGATATCAACTGGCGCGACGAAGGCGATGAGCTGCCCTTGGGCGATGAGCATGCCGACCTGGCAATTCTGCTCGAGGCCCTCGGCCAGCACCCTCTGGTCGAAACTCTGGGGATGGGCGGGGCCGTGCAGGGGCAGCGCTCGCTGGCGTACCAGCTGGCCTATCTGCTGCCTTTTCAGCCGGAGCAGAAGATCGAGCTGCTGCAGCTGGACGATCCGCAGCTGCAACTGCAGTGTATTCAGCGTTGGCTAGAGCAATTGCAGGGCGACGCAGCCGAATAGCCCGCCGCCTGGCAGCGGCTACCGGCGCGCTATTGATAGCGATACAGCAGCATGGCGCCAGGCAAGGCCCAGATCGCGAACGCCCCGATCAGACCCAGAGTCGAGGGAAGGATCAGCCACCATACTCTTGGCGAAAGTGCCTTCATCGGTGAGCGCCACTGCACGATGGTCAGGCTCGCGGCGCAAATGGTGGCGGCCAGAACTGCGCCGGCGATCACATCGGTCGGCCAGTGCACTCCCAGATAGACCCGTGACAGCGCGATGGCGGTCGCCGGCAATCCCGCCAGCAGCACCCAGGCCAGGCGCAAACGCGGTGGCTGGCCACGCCCGGCAAGGACTCCGAGGGTGAGAAAGAACGCGAACGCCGCCGAGCTATGACCGCTGGGAAAACTGAAGCTGTGCAGCGGTTCGAGAAGGATTTCTGGGCGGATCCGCTCGAACGTCGCTTTCAGCGCGCCATTGGCCAGCGCCGTGCCCAGTAGCGTGAGAATGCTGAAAGTCGCCGCGCGCGCCTGTTTAAGGGCGATCAACAGCAGGCTCAACAACACCGCGGCCCACAGCTGGGTGTGGTAATCACCGACACGGGTGACCACGACCATGAAACGGTCGAATATTGGGCTGCGCTCGCCCTGGACGACCTCCATCAGGCCTTCGTCGAATTCCACTAGATACGGCCAGCCGAAAAACAGGCCGATCAGGATGGCGGCGACCCGCTGCAGAATGCGCGTCTGGGTGACGTGCTTGCGGGCGTAGAGGTTGTCCTCCGCCTCCATGTTGAACTTCTTGATATGGACGATGGCGCCCATGTCCACGGCCCCGGCCAGCATCCAGCCGGACACCAGGATGAAGCAGAACAGCAGGGTTCGGCGGATGAACAGCGACGGCTCGGGCGCAAGCGGCGACACCGTGACCGCCAGCGCCAGGGCGATGATCATCACCGCCAGCCGCACCTTCAGCCGGGCCTTCTTCAGCATCCCCTTCCAGAAGGCGTCGCGATTGCGAACGGCCAGCTTCAACAGGGCGAAGACGACCTGATTGGCCGCCCAGCCGATGAAGACGAAGGCGACCGTGATGATCGAGATCACCGCCCATTTCGGCAGCCAGTGAAACTGACGCCAGAGGGCGAAAACGGTGTTGGTCAGGTCGATGACGAACTGGGGCATGGAGGAAGGTTAGACGCGCGAAACAGCCACGTCACCCGCTTCCCTCTCCCGATGGGAGAGGGTTCAGGCCGCCGCCTGCTCCACCAGATCGGCCAGCCGCTGCGCGGCGTCGGGGATAGCCACCGAACGAGCCGCAGCCGACATGGCCGCCAGCGCCAAAGGATCGGACAGGATGGCGGTCAGGGCGGTCGTCAGCGTCTCGACGGTCAGCTCGTCTTCGGCGATCACCTTCGCCGCGCCCGCCTCGGCCAACGCGCGCGCATTCAGCGTCTGATGGTCGTCCATCGCGATTTTCAGCGGGATCAGCACTGACGGCAGGGCCGCCACGGCCAGTTCCGAACAGGTCGAGGCGCCCGCCCGCCCGATCACCAGATGCGCCTTGGACAGCCGGTCGGCCATGTCGCGGAAGAAGGG
>DPSI01000039.1:2369-3978 GCA_003527165.1 Pseudomonas sp. | reverse complement strand
GCACTCGCTGGGCGGAATGCTGCACTATCACGCTGCCTTGCAACGGCCGGAGCTTTACCGCGGTGTGGTCATGCTCGATTCGCCAATGACCACCTGGCTTGACCAGACGCTGATCTGGGCGGCGAAGCGTTTCGGCTTCATCGATCGTCTGACCCCGGCCGGACGTACCCTTGGTCGTCGTGAGCAGTTCAGCTGCACAGACGAAGCACGGCAGTATTTCGCCAGCAAGGCGTTGTTTCGCGCGTTCGACCCCGACTGTCTGGATGCCTATATCGAGCATGGCCTGGAACCGACCGCCCAGGGGCTGCGGCTGCGCTTCGATCCTGAGACCGAAATTCGGATCTACCGCAGTGTGCCTCACGTGACTCCCGGCTGGCCCCACGCTCTGAAGATTCCGCTCGCGGTGGTGCGCGGTAGCCAGAGCCGGGTGGTGCTGCCACATCATGCGTATCTGCTGCGGCTGGTCGCCCATGGTGAAGCGCATACCTTGCCCGGCGGGCACATGTTTCCGCTTGAGCGTCCGCGTGACACCGCGATCCTGCTCAAGCAACTGTTCAATCGCTGGAGCGAACTGGACCGACGAGGTGCCGCATGAGTGTTGCGTTCGAAGAGATTCGCCTGAGCCTGCCGCATATCGAAGTCGCGGCGCACCTTTACGGCCCCGAGGATGGCCAGCCGGTCATCGCGCTGCACGGCTGGCTGGATAATGCCGCCACCTTCTCCCGCCTGGCGCCCCTGCTAAAAGGGGTGCGTATCGTCGCGCTCGATTTGCCAGGTCATGGCCATTCCGATCACCGTCCCGTTGGCGCGGCCTACAATATCTGGGACTACGCCCATGATGTGCTGCAGGCCGCCGAGCAGTTTGGCTGGCAGCGATTTTCCCTGCTGGGCCATTCAATGGGTGCCATCGTGTCGGTGTTGCTGGCCGGTGCCATGCCCGAGCGGATCGAGCGTCTGGCGTTGATCGATGGGGTGATTCCCTATACCGGTGAAGCCGACATCGCACCGCAAAAGCTCGGTGAATCATTACAAGCGCTGCTCGCTGTCGATGACAAGCGCAAGCCGGTTTATGCCAGCTTCGAGCAGGCGGTTGCGGCACGGATGAAGGGGGTCGGCGCGGTCAGTCGCGAGGCGGCCGAACGGCTTGCTCAGCGGGGGTTGATGCCGGTTCCCGGCGGCTATACCTGGCGCACCGATGCCCATCTGATGCTGCCATCGCCGATGCGTCTGAGCCGTGCTCACGCACTGGCGTTCGTGCATCGGGTGGCCTGTCCTGCAAGCCTGATACTGGCGGAGCAGGGCTTGATAACCCAACCTGCCATGCTCGAACTGTTCGAGACCTTGCCGTTCACGCGGCATCGATTGCCCGGTGGGCATCATCTTCACCTGGATGACCAGGCGGGGGCCGAAGCGGTGGCGGCTGTTTTCAATCCATTCTTCGCAGCTTGAATCACGCGGCGATGCGGTTGCGCAAGAATCTGTCGCAAAGCCTCGCTTGACTTGCTTTTGCCAACTGGCGAGGCTGAGTAATCGCTTCAGTAGGGAATACTCATGATTGCCTTCCATACCTGCCACGCCCAAGTCCGCAAGGTATCCGCCGTGCTCGGTA
>DPSI01000039.1:0-2179 GCA_003527165.1 Pseudomonas sp. | reverse complement strand
CCTGTCTTCTTGCATGCCACAGCTCGGAAGCGCGCCCGAATGTCTAGAAGCCAACGGTGCGATCCGTTGAGGGCCAGTATGCGAGCAGCATGGATTTTCGCGTTAGGGTCCTTTGCCAATTCGGTGAGTGCTGCCGATCTGCCCGGCAGCCGGGATTTCGACTCGCTGCCACGCTATCCGCAGGCGCAGATCGTGGCGTTCAAGGAGCAGCAGGTGCTGGAGCGGACTTATCCACTGGACTCGATTCGTCGCATCAGCGGTCGACTGCGGATGAGCGACCAGATCAGCGCGAGCGGCCAGCTGACAGCCGTCACCTATCTGCTGCCGGAGGTCCACACCGGTATCGAAGCCTTCGAGCGTTCGCGTAATCGGCTGTTGGAGAACGGTGCTGAACTGCTCTTCTGGTGCGAGGGGCGTGAGTGCGGATCGAGCAGCCTATGGGCCAACGAGATATTTCAGCGCTCGACGCTCTACGGCCCCGATGCCAGGCAGGCCTATCTGCTGGCGCGTCTGCCTGGAGATTCCGATCGCCTCATGGCGCTCTATGGCGTCACCCGTGGCAATGGCCGCCCATACCTGCAGGTGGAACAGTTCAGTCCTGATGAGGCGCTCGGCGTCATCCTGCCGAATCCGGCCACACTGTTGCGCCAGCTGAAGAGTACCGGCGAGCTTTGGTTGCCGAGGTTGCCGCAAGAGCCTACGGCAGATTGGGGCGCCCTGTTGGCGAACGTCCTGCGGCTTGATAGCACCATGCGGGTAGCGCTGGAGGGGAAAGGCGCTGCGGGCTGGCACGAAGCCCTGACGCAGGAGCGGATCCAGGCACGGCGCTTGGATGCCGAAGTGTCCGACGAGGATGGCCTGCGCATCAAACTGTTGCGTTGAGGGCGCGTTTCAGAATGCAATAGCGCTCCCTTGGTGCGCTTCGCTCGCCAGCACCGCGTTTTCCTCATAGGTAACCTGATGCTTAACAACGACCGTCTGCTGGTGCAGATTCTGCTCCTGGTGCTGCTCGGCGCCTGCGTGTGGGTGCTGGCTCCGTTTGCCTCCGCGCTGTTTTGGGCAGCGGTACTGGCGTTCGCCAGTTGGCCGATCATGCGCGTGCTGACACGCTGGTTGAAGGGCAATTCCACGCTCGCCGCGACCCTGCTGACGTTCGGCTGGATGGTGTTGGTAGCGGTGCCACTGGTATGGCTGGGGCTCAACATCGCTGATCAGATTCGCGAGGTCAACGTGATGGTGCACAGCTTGCAGATGCAAGGCCTGCCTGCACCCCCTGCATGGCTAGGCGAGCTGCCGCTGGTAGGCGATCGCCTGTTGACGCTCTGGAACACTGTGGACGAGCAGGGCACGGCCTTCTTCGCGACCATTCGCCCATATGTCGGCCAGGTCGGCAACTGGTTGCTGGTGCGCAGCGCGCGGATCGGCGGCGGGATGCTGGAGCTGGCACTCAGTCTGGTGCTGGTGTTCTTCTTCTATCGCGACGGACCGAAACTGGCGGCCTTCGTCCACAGCCTGCTGCATCGGCTGATCGGCGATCGCGCGGATCATTACCTGGAGCTGGTAGCCGGTACGGTACAGCGCGTCGTCAACGGCGTGATCGGTACGGCCGCTGCCCAGGCGATTCTGGCCTATGTCGGATTCAGCATTGCCGGGATACCGGGCGCGCTGATTCTTGGCCTGCTGACCTTCGCGTTCAGCTTCTTGATGGTTCCGCCGCTGATCTGGGGGCCAGCCGTGGCCTGGCTTGCCTGGCAAGGCGAGTACGGTATGGCGGTGTTTCTCGGTGTATGGGGCATGTTTATCATCAGCGGGGTGGACAACGTGCTGAAGCCCTATCTGATCAGCCGCGGCGGCAATCTGCCGCTGGTGGTCGTGCTGCTGGGGGTGTTTGGTGGTGTGTTGGCGTTCGGCTTCATGGGGCTGTTTCTCGGCCCGACGCTGTTGGCGGTCGCCTATAGCCTGTTGGGCGACTGGCTGATCAAGGAAGTACCGGAAGTCGCCATGCCGGAAAAGTTGCCGGGTGGGCGATTCGATTAGTATCTCCTGCTGACGCAGAGGCGTGGCGGGAGTGGCTAGCAGGCTGTTAAAAATTACCTGCTTTGCCGAGCGTCGTTAGAACAGGCTCGAAATGCTCATTTCCGGCTTGTGAACTACGATTTTTGTTGTTTTTGCCTCGCCC
>DPSI01000072.1:6260-6585 GCA_003527165.1 Pseudomonas sp. | reverse complement strand
CGCACTGGGTACCCGTAGCGACGCTGCAGCGGCCGCCGCCGGGCGTCAGCGCGACGAGGTCGCCGGCAGCCTGCAGGCGCTTGCCGACATGACGCATCACGCCCAGGAAGAAAGCCGGGCGATGCAGGCCGCACTGGAGCAAGTGGCATCGATCCGCAAGGCGGCGCTGGACAATGAGGCGATTTCGGATCAAGTCGGAAAAACGATCGAAGCTCTCGGCGAAGGCGTACGGAGCAGCGCCGAGGTGATCGAGAAACTGGCCAAGCAGAGTGAACAGATCGAAGTGGTGCTGACGGTGATCCAGGGCATCGCCGAGCAGACCAAT
>DPSI01000072.1:0-6159 GCA_003527165.1 Pseudomonas sp. | reverse complement strand
GCCGAGCAGACCAATCTGCTCGCGTTGAACGCCGCCATCGAAGCGGCCCGCGCCGGCGAGAGTGGTCGCGGCTTCGCCGTCGTGGCCGACGAGGTACGCGCGCTGGCCAGCAAGACCCAGCAGTCGACTGGCGATATCCGGGCGCATATCGAAAGCCTGCAACGAGGCGCGCACGACGCCGTCTCGGCGATCAGCAGCACCGGCCAGCAGGCCGATAGCGGTCTGGCTTCGCTCACCAGCAGTCGCGAGTTGCAGCGAGCGTTACAACTCTCCGTGGCGCAGGTACATGACGCCGTACGAGAGGCGACACAGGGCGCCGAACGGCAAGCCGGTACCGCGACCGACGTTCGCGAGCGCGTTCAGGTGATTCTGATCGAGGCCGAACGCTCCGCCGAAGCGGTTACCGCCACCGCGGCCAGTGGCCGTGAGCTCGGCAATCTGGCACAACGGCTCGAAGCCAGCCTGGGCCAGTTCAGGGCCTGACCAGAACCTGAGCTCCGCCGCCCAACCGGGCCAACACCTTTGAGCACACCGCCCGAGCGATGAGGGGCAGCGGAACCCTGTTATTATTCGGGCCTTCTTTCGCCCATCCCGATTCAGCGAGCGCATTCATGAGCACCGACAAGACCAACCAGTCCTGGGGCGGCCGCTTCAGCGAGCCCGTCGACGCCTTCGTCGCCCGATTCACCGCCTCCGTCGAGTTCGACAAGCGCCTCTACCGTCACGACATCATGGGTTCGATCGCCCACGCCACCATGCTGGCCAAGGCCGGCGTGCTGAGCGACGCCGAACGCGACGAGATCATCGCCAACCTCCAGGCGATCCAGGCAGAGATCGAAGCCGGCACGTTCGACTGGCGCGTCGATCTGGAAGACGTGCACATGAACATCGAAGCACGCCTGACCGACCGCATCGGCGTCACTGGCAAGAAGCTGCACACCGGACGCTCGCGCAACGACCAGGTCGCCACCGATATCCGCCTCTGGCTGCGCGACGAGATCGATACCATCCTCGGCGAAATCACCCGTCTGCAGCAGGGCCTGCTGGGCCTGGCCGAAACCGAAGCCGATACCATCATGCCCGGCTTCACCCACCTGCAAACGGCGCAACCCGTCACCTTCGGGCATCACCTGATGGCCTGGTTCGAGATGCTCTCGCGTGACTACGAGCGCCTGGTCGACTGCCGCAAGCGTACCAACCGCATGCCGCTGGGCTCGGCCGCACTGGCCGGCACCACCTACCCGATTCAGCGCGAAATCACCTGCGAACTGCTGGGCTTCGAGGCGATCTCCGGCAACTCGCTGGACGGCGTCTCGGATCGCGACTTCGCAATCGAATTCTGTGCCGCCGCCTCGGTTGCCATGATGCACCTGTCGCGCTTTTCAGAAGAACTGGTGCTCTGGACCAGCGCACAGTTCCAGTTCATCGATCTACCCGACCGCTTCTGCACTGGCTCATCGATCATGCCGCAGAAGAAGAACCCGGACGTGCCTGAGCTGGTACGCGGCAAGACCGGGCGCGTGTTCGGCGCGCTGACCGGCCTGCTGACCCTGATGAAGGGCCAGCCGCTGGCGTACAACAAGGACAACCAGGAAGACAAGGAACCGCTGTTCGACGCCGCCGACACCCTGCGCGACTCGTTGCGTGCCTTCGCCGACATGGTCCCGGCGATCAAGCCCAAGCGAGAATTCATGCGCGAGGCGGCACTGCGCGGCTTCTCCACCGCGACCGATCTCGCCGACTACCTGGTGCGCAAGGGCCTGCCGTTCCGCGATTGTCACGAGATCGTCGGCCACGCCGTGAAATACGGCGTCGACACCGGCAAGGACCTGGCCGAAATGAGCCTTGAGGAACTGCGCCAGTTCAGCGCCCAGATCGACGACGACGTGTTCGCCGTACTGACCCTGGAAGGCTCGGTCAACGCTCGCGATCATATCGGCGGCACCGCGCCGAACCAGGTCCGCGCGTCGGTCGCCCGCGGCCACGAGCTGCTCGCCTCTCGTTAAGCCTTCCCTGTGGGGGCGGTCTCGACCGCTCCGACACAGACTCAAGCTTCAGCCTCCGGATACCCTCATGCCGCTACACATCCGCCCCGCCACCCGCAGCGACGCCACGTTGATCCTGCGCTTCGTCACCGAACTGGCGATCTACGAGCGCGCCGAGCACGAAGTGAAGACCGACGTCACCGGCATCGAAACCAGCCTGTTCGCCGAGGATGCCAGCGCCCATGCGCTGATCTGCGAGCGCGACGGCCAACCGATCGGCTACGCGGTGTACTTCTTCAATTACTCCACCTGGCTCGGCCGCAACGGCCTGTACCTCGAAGACCTCTACATCACGCCCGAGGCGCGCGGCACCGGTGCCGGCAAGGCGCTGCTGGGGCATCTGGCGAAACTCGCAGTGGCCAAGAGTTGTGGCCGTTTCGAATGGGCTGTGCTGGATTGGAACGAACCGGCAATTGGCTTTTACGAGTCGCTGGGCGCCAGACCGCAGGAGGAGTGGACGACCTATCGCCTGAGTGGTGATGCGCTGTTGGCGCTCGCAAATAGCGCCTGACGGAACCTGCGCGCGCCGTATTGGCCTACCGGTAACCTCTCATCCGACAGGTTCACGCTGTCGCCAGAAGCGGTACGTCTATGACCGACCTCCGAACGCTGCTGCTGAATCAGGATACGCAAGGCGCAGAAGTCTTCGATACGCCCAAGGAACGCCTGCAGTTCTACCGCTCTGAAATCCATTTCGAGTCGACGTTGCTGGCCGAGCGAACCAGTTCCTACCTGTCAGCGCAGTCTTTTTTGATGATCGCTTTTGCCTCGTCAATGGCCAACACCAATCCTGAATGGGGAAGTCTGTTCCGCCTGGTCGTGCCCGCAATCCTGGCGGGACTGGGCCTGCTGACGTCCTTCCATGCGATGCCCGGGATCAAATCCAGCTTCGACGTCATCGAGCGCTGGCATCAGAAACAGGCCGAGCTGTTACAGATAGAGGGGCACGCCGGATTGCTGCCGAACCAGGAATCCGCGCTATTCGGCGAGGGCAACAGCCCGGCTGGTGGCCATCGCTACAAGCGCACCCTGTTATTCTCGCTGCGCACGCCGCTGATTTTTGCCGGCGTCTGGGCGCTGTTCGGCGGCTTTTGCGTCGTGCTGTTTTTTTACGGGTGATCAGAGCCAGTCGCGAAACTTGAACCAGGCGTAAGGAATGATCGCCGATATAACCATCATTCCCAGCGCCATCGGATAACCGAGCGGCCAACCGAGCTCGGGCATGCGTTCGAAGTTCATGCCGTAAACCGTCCCCACCAGCGTCGGCGGCAGGAACAGAACGGCGGCAATGGAGAACACCTTGATGATGCTGTTCTGCTCGATGTTGATCAGACCCAGAGTGGCATCGAGCAAGAACGCGATGTCGCCGAGCAGGCGCGCCTGGTGCTCGCCCAGCGAACGCACATCCCGCTCCAGCGCCTTCAGCAATCCCTTGGCGATGCCCTGCTTGGGCTCACCCGCGTGCAGGCGATAGAAAGCAATCAGTCGACTCGAGCTGAACAGGCTTTCGCCCAGCTGTGACAACAGCGAGCGGTGTTGCCCGAGCTGTTGGATGATCTGTTGCAAGTCCCGGCGCTGCTCCTTTCGTTCATCGAAGATGCGCCGCGACAGGGTCTGCAGCTCAACCTGAACGCCTTCCAGCACGTCCGCAACGCGATCGACCACGGCGTCGGCCAGCGCGAGAAAGATCTGATGGCTGGTGGCATAGCTCGTCGGCTGCCGTGAACTCTTCGCCTCGAACTGGCGAAACGCACTGAGCTCGCTATAACGGACCGTCACCAGACGACGCTTGGTCAGGACGAAGGTCACTTCGGCATTTTCCGGGCGCCGATCAGCGATCCCCATCACCACCGTCGTAGTCATGAAGATGGAGCCGTTCTCATCGTAGAACCGCGACGAGTCCTCGATTTCCGCCAGCTCCTCGCGCGTCGGGATATCCAGCCCCAGCTCCGATTCGACAAAGCGCTCTTCCTGCTGGTCAGGCGACAGCAAGTCGACCCACAGTACATTGTCGGGCAGCGTCTGCAGCGTTTCGGCAACGCGACGCACCAACGCGCCCTCTTCAAGGCAATACAGAGTGATCATTGCTGTAGTCGTGTTCCTTGATGGTCCATAGTAGAAATAGAGACCGACCCTAGCGAAGCGTTCAGAGGGCGTTTGCTGGCTGGCGTCAGCTTGCCGGGACTCACCGAGACACGCTACCGAGATTTTTCCTGACGAGAATTGCGAATGAACGATGCCACCTCCGACGACGATGAAACTTTCGCCGAAGCGACCTTGATCCAGGCGATCGAAAACCAGCTTGAAGCCGGCGAACCCGCCGCTGCGCAGGCCACGCTGAACAAGCTGACCCTGGTCGGCTACGAACGCGACGAAATATTGAAGTTGATGGCCCTGGTGCTGGCCCATGAGATTCGGCAGATGCTCGAGCAAGACCGCGCATTCGACACCGAAGGCTACGAAGCGCAGCTGCGCAATCTGCCCGATCTACCCGAATAACCGCAGAACCCGGCAGGCTCGTACACAGCATCTACACTTCGCAGATCAGGGCTCCGGCCCACCATCCAAGGAGCAGACATGTCCTACACGCCAGAGCTGGTAGCCGAGCTGGAAATTCTTCGCCTGTTCAACCTCGAAAACACTCTCGAAGGACTGAAAGTGCACCATGACGCAGGTCACGCGGCCATCGCCGCCGCCCGGCGCCTGCATGCCAAAGGCCTGACGACCCAACCCGACGGCGGTTACCTGACAAGCCTCGGCCGTGACGCCGCGGAGCACGCGCAAGTGCTGTTGACCATACTGTCGGAAACCGTTCCGGCCTAACCACCACCCGGTCCGGCGCGATAGAGCGCTACGCCACAACCAAGCCGCTCCGCCTGCCGGCAGCGGCTACCCCTACGGTTTTTCCTTCCGGCCGTTACCCATGTTACTTTTCCGCCTTACCGCCTCAATCAACAGGGCGGACATCTCTCCCGCCCGTTTGTACGAACTGCTTGAATGATCCGCCATCAGGAAATCCGCCCCGCTCTCGAAGAAGGTATCGACCGCAAGGTACTCGGCGCGCTCCGTGATCGCTTTCTCTCCGTGAACGCAGGTCGCCTGGAGCGCACTCGGCAGGGCATGTCGCCACGCCAGCAGGCGGTGCTCAAGCTGTTGCCGCTGTTGTTCCACGTCAATCATCCGATCCTCCCGGGGTACATCTCGGGGACCACGCCGGCCGGGCTGGCCGGATTCGAGCCGGACGCCGAGACCCTGGCGGAAGCTCAGCGCCTGAGCCGCTCGTTCGCCTACAAAGCGCTGCGCGGGAAGCCGCCACAGCCGATCCTCGGCCTGTTTCTAATGGGCAGTCTGGGCACCGTCGCCCAGGGCGAACAAAGCGATCTGGATGTCTGGGTCTGTCACGACCCTCAGCTGCCCCCGCAACAACTCGAGGAATTGCAGCGAAAGTGCGATCTGTTGCAGACCTGGGCCGCAACTCAGGGCAGCGAGGCGCATTTCTTCCTGGTCGACCCGGTGCGCTTCACCCAGGGCGCCCGTGAAGCGAAACTGACCTCCGATGACTGCGGCACCACCCAGCACTATCTATTGCTCGACGAGTTCTACCGCACCGCCATCTGGCTCGGCGGCCGCATACCGCTCTGGTGGCTGGTGCCGGATTACGAAGAGCATCGTTACCATGACTACGCTCGCGCCCTGCAGGACAAACGCTTCGTACGCAGCGATGAGGTGCTGGATCTCGGCAGCCTCGGCAACATCCCGCCGGGTGAGTACCTCGGCGCGGGCCTATGGCAGTTGTACAAGGCCATCGAGTCGCCCTACAAATCACTGTTCAAGCTGCTGCTGGTCGAGGTGTATGCCAGCGAACATCCCCGGGTGCGATGCCTGAGCCTCGACTTCAAGCAAGCGGTTTACGCCAACCGCCTGGAGCTGGACGAGCTCGACCCCTATATCGTCGCGTACCGGCGTATCGAGGCCTATCTCGCCGGCCGGGGCGACCTGGAACGCCTGGCCCTGTTACGGCGCTGTCTGTATCTGAAGATCAACAAACCGCTGAGCCGCCCCCCGGCGGGCCGCAGCAAGAGCTGGCAGCGGCGTCTGCTCGAACGCCTTACCA
>DPSI01000251.1 GCA_003527165.1 Pseudomonas sp. | reverse complement strand
TCTGCGGATTTTTAAGCGCGGCGCTGGGTCTGGGGTTGAATCAATAGAGGGTGGGATGGCGCGCGGACTAAAGACTTGACAGTCCGGCGATGCTCGCGCAAATTCCGCTAAACGTAATCTTGTTACGCGTAACAATAATGGCGCGCTCCAAGTGGCGTACGAACTGCAAGTGGCCTGCTATGACGCTGGAACTACACACCTATTACCGCTCCGCCTCGTCGTACCGAGTGCGTATCGCGCTTGGGTTGAAAGGCCTGGACTACCGCTCGGTGGCGGTCAATCTGATCCGGGGCGGGGGCGAGCATCGTCAGCCGGCTTACCTCGCGTTGAATCCTCAGGGCAGGGTGCCGATGCTCAGCACCGACGAAGGCGAGCGACTGATCCAGTCCCCGGCGATCATCGAATATCTCGAAGAGCGCTACCCCGAACCGCCTCTGTTACCCGCCGACCTGCTGGCGCGAGCGCAGCACCGTGCCGTGGCCGCGCTGATCGGCTGCGATATCCATCCGCTGCACAATGTTGCGGTGCTCAACCGTCTGCGTGGGCTGCAGGTCACCGAAGACGAGATGCTGGCGTGGATCGGTCACTGGGTAGGCGAGGGGCTCAAGGCCGTCGAAGCCTTGATCGGTGATGACGGTTTCTGTTTTGGCGAGCCGGGCCTGGCTGATGTCTATTTGCTCCCGCAGCTTTACGCAGCACATCGCTTCAACGTTGATCTCAATGCGCTGCCACGCATCCTTCGTGTCGAGCGCTTGGCGCTCGGACATCCGGCCTTCCAGCAGGCGCATCCTGACGTCCAGCCGGACACACCTGCATCATGAAAATCCTGGGCTTTCGACTGACTCTCGGCGACCACCTCGGTCGCAGTGTTCGCGGGATCTCCTGTGCGCCGCCGGGCTGACGTTCCTCACGTCATTCCTATCAATGCACAGCCAGTCAAGGAGCCAATCATGGCCGACCTGTTTGAAAATCCCATGGGCCTCATGGGCTTCGAGTTCATCGAATTCGCCTCGCCGACCCCGAACGTCATCGAGCCGGTGCTGGAAAGCATGGGCTTCTCCCATGTGGCCAACCATCGTTCGAAGGACGTGGCGCTGTATCGTCAGGGCGAAATCAACGCCATCGTCAATCGTGAGCCCAAGGGTATCGCCGCCTATTTCGCCGCCGAGCATGGCCCGTCGGTGTGTGGCATGGCGTTCCGCGTGAAGGATGCGCAGAAGGCCTATACCCGCGCGCTGGAACTCGGTGCGCAGGCCATCGAACTGCCCACCGGTCCGATGGAGCTGCGCCTGCCGGCTATCAAGGGTATCGGCGGTGCGCCGCTGTACCTGGTCGACCGCTTCGGCGAAGGCAGCTCGATTTACGACATCGATTTCGTCTTTCTGGAAGGCGTCGATCGTCATCCGGTCGGCGCCGGTCTGAAGATCATCGATCATTTGACCCACAACGTGTATCGCGGTCGCATGGCGTATTGGGCAGACTTCTACGAGAAGCTGTTCAACTTCCGCGAGATCCGCTACTTCGACATCAAGGGCGAATACACCGGCCTGACCTCCAAGGCCATGACCGCGCCGGACGGCATGATCCGCATCCCGCTCAACGAAGAGTCGTCGAAAGGCGCAGGGCAGATCGAGGAATTCCTCATGCAGTTCAACGGCGAGGGCATCCAGCACGTGGCCTTCCTCACCGGCGACCTGATCCAGACCTGGGACAAGTTGAAGGCCAGCGGCACGGTGTTCATGACCGCGCCTCCGGATACCTATTACGAAATGCTCGAAGGGCGGCTGCCCAACCATGGCGAGCCGGTGGAAGAACTCAAGTCCCGCGGCATCCTGCTCGACGGTGCCTCGGAGAATGGTGAACAGCGTCTGTTGCTGCAGATTTTCTCCGGCACCGTGCTGGGTCCGGTGTTCTTCGAGTTCATCCAGCGCAAGGGCGACAGCGGCTTCGGTGAAGGCAATTTCAAGGCATTGTTCGAATCCATCGAGCGCGACCAAATCAAGCGAGGTGTGCTCAGCACCGCTGAGTGATGGCAATGACGGCAGCGGCGTCGCTGCCGTTATTTCTTGAAGCAAAGGTGAGTGCCACACCATGAACTGAGGGGAACCTGGGCAGACCGTGCCTTCCATGGGCAGCCGGCACTCGGGCCCTTCTGGTTATATTTTCAGCCGTGCGCTTGCCGAGGCAACGATGACAGAACTTACGCTGTACCACTGCGTTAGCGCCCGCTCTTTTCGTGTTTTATGGGCGCTGGAGGAGCTCGGGCTGAAGTACCAGCTTGTGGTGATGGCGTTTCCACCGCGTCTGCACGCCAAGGAGTTCTTCCAGATAAACCCGTTGGGTACGGTCCCCGCGTTGGTCGATAGCTGTGGGGTGTTGACCGAGTCGGCCTCGATTTGCGAATACCTCAGCCAGGTATACGGCCATGGCGTGTTGTCCGAGGACAAGGGCGAAGCCGATTATGGCCGCTACCTGAATTGGTTAAGCGCGGCTGACGCGACACTGACCTTCCCCCAAACCCTGATTCTCCGTTACTCCTACTTCGAGCCGGCCGAGCGTCGCCAGCCCCAGGTTGTCGACGATTACACGCGCTGGTTCCTGGGCCGCTTGCGCGGAGTTGAAAGCGCTTTGCAGCGTGGTAGCCAATTCCTCTGTCAGGATCGATTCACCAATGCCGACATCGCTGTTGGCTACGCGCTGATGCTGGCTGAGTTTCTCGGCTTAAGGCCGCAATTTCAGCCCCTCACTGCTGCTTACTGGCAACGTTTGAAAGAGAGGACCGCGTTCGTTGACGCGCTTGGCGCTGAGAATCGGTCTGCACGTCTTCAGGGTGTTGATCCGCAGCCGTCCCCCTTGATCCGTCCTTGATTGCTCAGCGGAAGCCATTGAGCTCCATACGGCCTTGGCCCTCGTCGGGTCCGGTTTGGGGTGCAGCGATTCCATTGCAGAGAACAGTC
>DPSI01000150.1 GCA_003527165.1 Pseudomonas sp. | reverse complement strand
AACGAGGCGACCCGCGCCGCCGTCCGCGAGAACAACCTGGAAAGCGCCTACATCCGCCCGATGGTCTTCTACGGATCCGAAGGCATGGGCCTGCGCGCAAGCGGCCTGAAGGTGCACGTGATCGTCGCCGCCTGGCACTGGGGCGCCTACATGGGCGACGAGGCGCTGGAAATGGGCATCAAGGTGCGCACCAGTTCCTTTACCCGGCACCACGTCAATATCAGCATGACGCGGGCCAAGTCCAACGGCGCCTACATCAACTCGATGCTGGCTCTGCAAGAGGCGATTTCCGGCGGTGCCGACGAAGCACTGATGCTGGATCCGGAAGGCTATGTCGCCGAAGGATCGGGCGAGAACATCTTCATCATCAAGGACGGCGTGATCTACACCCCGGAAGTCACTGCCTGCCTCAACGGCATTACCCGTGGCACCGTGCTGACCCTGGCCGACGAGCTGGGCATCAAGGTGGTTGAAAAACGCATCACTCGCGACGAGGTTTACATCGCCGACGAAGCCTTTTTCACCGGGACCGCTGCAGAAGTCACGCCGATCCGCGAAGTCGACGGTCGTAACATTGGTATCGGCCGTCGTGGTCCGGTCACCGAGCGTGTGCAGAAAGCCTACTTCGATCTGGTGTCCGGCAAGACCGATGCGCACGCCGAGTGGCGGACGTTGGTGAAGTAAGAAGGCGTCAGGCTGCAGGCTACAGGCGGCAGGCAAGTTGCCTTGAGCCTGTGGCCTGCAGTCTATAGCCTGCAGCCTTATGAATATTCTAATTGTGGGTCCCAGTTGGGTCGGCGACATGGTGATGGCGCAGACGTTGTTCGTCTGCCTGAAACAGCGCCATCCGGACTGCCAGATCGACGTGCTCGCGCCGGAGTGGAGTCGCCCGATTCTCGAACGCATGCCCGAGGTGCGTCAGGCGCTGAGCTTTCCGGTGGGGCATGGCGTGCTCGACATGGCGACCCGGCGCAGCATCGCGCAAAGCCTGCGTGGGCAATACCAGCAAGCGATCCTGCTGCCCAACTCGCTGAAGTCCGCGCTGGTGCCGTTCTTTGCCGGCATCCCGAAACGCACGGGATGGCGCGGCGAGATGCGCTTCGGCCTGCTCAACGATATGCGCAAGCTGGACAAACAGCGCTATCCGCTAATGATTGAGCGCTTCATGGCATTGGCCTATGAGCCCGGCGCCGAACTACCCAAGCCGTATCCAAAACCCTCTCTGCGGATCGACTCTGAAACTCGCGACGCCGCGCTGGCGCGTTTCGGTTTGACGTTGGACCGACCGGTGCTGGCGCTCTGTCCCGGCGCGGAGTTCGGCGAGTCCAAGCGCTGGCCGGCCGAGCACTTTGCCAAGGTCGCGGAAGTGAAAATCCGCGAAGGCTGGCAGGTCTGGCTGTTCGGCTCGAAGAACGATCACGCCGTCGGCGAGAATATCCTGCAGCGGCTGATTCCGGGGCTGCGCGAAGAAGCGCTGAACCTTGCTGGCGAGACCAGCCTGGCTGAGGCGATCGACCTGCTTTCCTGCGCCGAGGCGGTCGTCTCCAATGACTCGGGGCTGATGCACGTCGCCGCCGCTCTCGGGCGTCCGCTGGTGTCCGTCTATGGTTCAACCTCCCCAGCCTTCACGCCACCTTTATCCGAGCAGGTCGAGGTCGTGCGCCTGGGGCTCGATTGCAGTCCCTGCTTCGAGCGCACCTGCCGGTTCGGACACAACAACTGCATGCGCGAATTGAAGCCGCGCCCGGTCATCGAAGCATTGGATCGCCTGGTTCCGCAGCCGGTCGAGGTGCGCTGAGTGAGGGTGCTGCTGGTCAAGACCTCCTCGCTGGGCGACGTGGTGCATACGCTCCCGGCGTTGACCGATGCACAGCGAGCCATTCCCGGCATTCAGTTCGACTGGGTGGTGGAGGAGGGCTTCGCCGAGATTCCCGCCTGGCATCCGGCCGTTGCCCAGGTGATCCCGGTGGCGATTCGTCGCTGGCGCAAACACCCGCTTCAGACCCTTCGGTCTGGTGAGTGGCGGCGCTTCAAGGCGCGACTGCGCGAGACCCGTTATGACCTGGTGATCGATGCCCAGGGGCTTTTGAAAAGTGCCTGGCTGACCCGCTACGTCAATGCCTCGGTCGCTGGACTGGATCGAGATTCAGCGCGCGAACCACTGGCGTCGCGTTTCTATGATCGGTGCTATGGCGTCCTGCGGGACCAGCATGCGCTTGAGCGGGTACGCCAGTTGTTCGCCCAGGCGCTCGGCTATCCGGCTCCCGAGACGATCGCCGATTACGGCCTGGATCGTAACCAGCTGGTGACGCCGGGTGAGCAGCCCTACCTGTTGTTCCTGCACGGCACCACTTGGCCGAGCAAGCACTGGCCCGAACGCTACTGGCGAGCGCTGGCCGAACGGATGAGCGAATTCGGCTGGGCGATCCGTCTGCCCTGGGGCAATGCAGAAGAGAAGGCCCGAGCCGAACGAATCGCCGAAGGCCTGCCGAGCGCTTCGGTATTGCCCCGACTGAATCTGGGCGGGATTGCCAAGGTCGTGGCCGGGGCGCGGGCCTGCGTGGCGGTGGACACCGGGCTCGGCCATCTCGCGGCGGCTTTGGACGTCCCGAGTATTTCACTTTACGGTCCCACCTTGCCGGGCCGCGTTGGTGCTTATGGTCGCTCGCAGGTCCATCTCTGTGCGCCCGGGCCGAACGCTGGCAAGGGCGATCGCCACAAACCCTGCTTCGACGAACTGCCACCAGAGCGCGTCGCAAGTGAACTCAAGGCCCTGTTGCGGTCGTCGGAGACACCCTGATGCAGCTGGCCTTCATTCTGTACAAATACTTTCCTTTCGGTGGGCTGCAGCGCGACTTCATGCGTATAGCCCTGGAATGCCAGCGGCGCGGCCATGCCGTTCGGGTCTACGCGATGATCTGGGAAGGCGAGGTGCCCGAGGGCTTCGAGGTGCTGATCGCGCCAGTCAAGGCGATCTTCAATCACACCCGTAACGAGCGCTTCACCGCCTGGGTCGAGGCGGATCTGGCAAAGCGTCCAGTGGACCGGGTGGTCGGCTTCAACAAGATGCCCGGACTCGACGTCTACTA
>DPSI01000414.1 GCA_003527165.1 Pseudomonas sp. | reverse complement strand
CGCTCTTCCGATCTGCCAAGCATGGGAGAACTGCTTCGATTAGCGGACCGTAACGCCGACATGTGCGGAGCCGTTCGAACAGCCTCCACCGAACGCCGACGCATATCGAGCTGTGGCTAGCGCACCTGGTTGAGGCTGTCGACGGTCAGCTCCAAGGCCTTGCGCATGTCCAGCCGGGCTGAGCGGCCGATGTCTTGATTGTTCATTTGATAGCTGCGCTCGGATGGCAGGATCGGTGCGGTCAGGTCGTCGGCCTCTGCAGGTTCGAAATCCCTGTCGCGGCCGATGGTCAGTGCGCTGCGGCGCAGCAGCTCGCGTACCTGCTCCGGAGCAAGCTGCGGATTGATTGAAAGCATCGCCGCGACGATGCCCGTGACCATTGGAGTGGCGTAGGAGGTGCCGCAATGCACATCGCCGCGCTTGCCGGCTTCCAGCGTTGCGGCACGGGTGCAGGCCGAGGCGGTGATGTCGACGCGCATATCGACATTCGATGAAGGCCGCTTGGTGACATACTCCGGATGCTCCACCGGGACGTCGCGTTCGCCGTTGCGCTGATGGCCACCGACGACCAGCAGCTGCTCGGTAATGAACGAGGAGGGCAGGCGGTAATCGTCCTGGCCGGAGCGGGCCGAGCCATTGCCGGCAGAGTTCACCACCAGTACATCGGGATGTTCGCGGCGCAACCAGAGGAAGAACTCCTCGAGCAATTCCTCGTAGCCGCTCATGGCGACGCCGGAGCGAATCAGCGAATCCACCTCTTCGCCTTCGACGTCCCGTGCGCCGATGCGGTGAATGCCCCAACTCCAGTTCAGCACACGTACACCATCTTCGACGAGGTTGACCGAGGCGGCGACGTTAGCGGTGATGCCGGCATCGGAGTTGCGCTCGACGATCACCTCGAAGCCGGAGCTGGCCGGTTCCAGTGCGCTCAGAAAGCCGCTGTCACGGGGCTCCATGCTGCGCGCGGCGAGGATGCCGGTGACCGTGGTGCCATGTTCGGTCGGCACGTCCGCGTCCCTGGCATAGACGCAGGTGCGTGGGTCCCGCGGATCGCAGTCGCCGATGTAAGGGGCGAATTCGGGGGCGTCGAAGTCGAGGTTGCGTTCGATGATGCCGATTCGTACTGGATGTGTTTCGACCGGAGCCTGCTTGGACGGGAGGCGGTGCTGGTAGTAATCCACGGCGTCGAGGAAGCGATTGGCGACCCATTCGCTGTTGCGGGGTTTGTTGTCCTGGTCCTGCTCCACCGGCTCCTCGGGGCCGGATTCTTCGACCACTACTGCGTCCACGCTCACCTCGTTGCCCAGGCGCAGCACCATGGAGTCTCGCTCGGTCAGGTTTTTCACCGGCAGGCGCAACTGATAGGTATTGAGCGACGCGATGGAGCCAACCACTTCGGCGCCGTATTTGCTGGCCAGGCGGCGCGACTCCTTCAGACCGTCGTGGTTTTCCTCGATGATCAGGCTGATCAGATTCAGGTAGGTGTTCAGCCCATCCATGTTCTCCCCCACGTCATCGGGACCCGCCGCCAGCACCTGGCTCCCGTTCAACGTCAGCCACACCGGGTTACTCCGGCGCTCGCCCTGTTGCAGCCACAGCGGTCCGCTCTGATGTTCGGCCTTGTGCAGCGTCAGGCGCAGCTTGCCCTTGTCGAGCCGGGTGGCCTCGACCGGTTTGCCGGCCAGCATCAGCCTGACGTCGCCCTCGTCGAGCCCGTCGCTGCGCAAGCAGAAGGTCAGGGGATCGGCCGAAAGGAGATCACCGCAACGCTGCAGTTCCTTGAGTCGAAGCGAGTCTGGCCCGGCCATCGCCAGGCTCAGGTGCAGCGTTCCCAGCAGAAAAACGATCGATACGGAAAGTCGCGCTGCCCTCATGGACGGCGTTGCAGGTAGTGCACGCTGAACAGCTCGCCAGAATCGGTCCATTGACCGCTGCAATCGAAGCCGACACTGCCGGCGAGGTTGGCGAAGGACTCCAGGGTGTACTTGTAGGAATTCTCGGTGTGCAGACTTTCGCCGGCATCGAAATGAAACCGCTGGCCTTCGATGGTCACGTCCTGCGACTCGCGGCTGATCAGGTGCATTTCGATGCGCGAGTCCTGCTCATTGAAGAACGCCTGGTGACTGAAACGCGACGGGTCGATGTCACTGTCCAGCTCTTGGCGGATGCGTTGCAACAGGTTGAGGTTGAACGCGGCGGTGACATGGGCGCGGTCGTTATAGGCCGCTTCGAGCACGTCTCGGTCCTTGACCAGGTCGACGCCAATGAGCACGCCACCACCCGGCGGGAGTATCTCGTGCAGGTGCCCGAGCAGTTTGCGCGCTTGCAGCGGGGTGAAGTTGCCGATGCTGGAGCCGGGGAAAAACACCAGCGGGCGATGGATGGTGAAGTCATCCGGCAACTTCAGTTCATCGGAGAAATCGGCGCAAGCGGCGTGAACTTCCAGCCAGGGATAGTCCGCTGCCAGGCGCTGGGTGCTGGTGAGCAGAAAGTCCTCGGAAATATCAATGCCCAGGTAGCTGACCGGGCGCAGCCCTTCGAGCAGCAGCCGGACCTTGCGACTGGCGCCGCTGCCCAGTTCGATCAGGTCGGTCTGAGGTCCGGCGATGTCGCGGATGTCGTTGGCCGCTTCGGCGAGAATCCGCTCTTCGGTACGGGTCAGGTAGTACTCCGGCTGCAGGCAGATCTGCTCGAACAGTTCAGAGCCACGGCGGTCGTAGAAGAACTTAGGCGAGATGCGTTTCGGCGAGGCCGCAAAGCCGGCCAGTGTTTCGTCACGTAGAGAAGCCTCGTGGGGCTGCTGGGTCTGGTCATGGAAATGAACGGCTAGTGCCATTTTTCATAGCTCCCTGGCCAGGCGCAGCCCGGCGAATTGCCAACGCATGGCCGGCTGGAAAAAATTGCGGTAGGTGGCGCGAATATGCGCTTCCGGCGTGGCGCAGCAACCACCGCGCAGGACCATCTGGCCGGACATGAACTTGCCGTTGTACTCCCCCAGGCTGCCTTCCAGCGGCTGGAAACCGGGGTAGGGGCGGTAAGCGCTGGACGTCCATTCCCAGACATCGCCGAACAGTTGCGCCGGGCCATCATGGGGCGTGTTCGCCGCGACCGGTTGCAAATGATCGCTCTCCAGAAAATTGCCGCGCAGGGGCTGGTCCATCGCCGCGACCTCCCACTCGGCCTCGCTGGGCAGTCGGGCTCCGGCCCACCGCGCATAGGCGTCCGCCTCGAAGAAGCTGATGTGGCAGACCGGCGCCTCCAGGTCCAAGGGCTGTAGGCCGCCCAAGGTCATCTCGTGCCAGGTGTCGTCCTGACGCTGCCAGTACAGCGGCGAATGCCAGCCGTACTGCTGGATCTGCGCCCAGCCGTCGGACAGCCAGAGCTCGCTTCGGGCA
>DPSI01000377.1:701-2728 GCA_003527165.1 Pseudomonas sp. | reverse complement strand
CATCCACCGACAGACCCGTCAAACGAGCAGTTCAGAACAGATACACACTCATAAAAGCGAGTGATGCTGGCGATCAGCCACTCTCCCGACTGCCCGTCCTGACGGTCGACAACCAATGAGGGTTCCCATGCTGCGCGGGAAACCAGAAAGACGCTCGGGCCCCAACGGCGCAGCCTGTCGTGACGGCGTTCCCTATGCTCAGCGAGGGAACCTTGGAAAGCCGCTCGGCGGCCGACGCGCAAAATGGAGCTCGCTTGATCAGCCCTCTCGCGCACCAACATGAGCCATTTGTTCGCTCATTCGAAGCAACCGCACCAAAACAGTGCTCCAATCAAACGCATCAAAAGGCAGGCTCTGGCCTGCTGAGCCTCGGAGGAAAGGCGGTTAGCGCCTTCAGCGCACCGCAATAGCGCAAGAGGCACGACAATTGCTCAAGCAGGTCAATCAACCATAGACTAAAACCTGCAAGATGACCGCACTGACTCCCATATTCACCCCTCACTGGCAAGCCGAGCTCGAACTAGGCTATGCCCGGGTCGGCGAGGTGACGCGGCCGGTATTGCGACGCCATAAAGGGCCCCTGCGGGTACAGAAGCATCTCTACGCGGAAGGCTCCGAGGTCTGCCAGCACATTATCGTCCACCCGCCCGGCGGGATTGCCGGCGGCGACCGGCTGGATATCAACGTTCACCTCGGCTCCCACGCCTGGGCACAGCTGACCAGCCCCGGCGCAGCCAAGTGGTATCGCGCAGCCGGACCGGCTCATCAGACACTGACACTGCGTGTCGAAGCCGGCGCCACCCTCGAATGGCTGCCGCAGGAAACCATCGTCTACGCCGCCGCGCAGGCCGAGCTGGACACATCCATCGAGTTGGAAGGTGACGCCCGGCTGTTCTACTGGGACATCATCGCCCTGGGTCGACCGGCCAGTGACGAACGCTTCGACGCCGGGCATTTCCAGGCACAGCTGAATATCCGCCGCGACGGTGAATTGCTCTGGCACGAACGTCAGCGCGTGGTTGGCGGCGACGGCCTGCTCGACTCGCCGATCGGTCTCGACGGTCAACCGGTGTTCGCCACGTTGATCGTCAGCGGCGAGATCGATGCCGAGCTGCTGGAGCGCTGCCGTGTGCTATCGAGTAGGGTGCGGGGCGACCTGACGCAATTGCCGGGTCTGCTCATAGGTCGCTGCCTGGCCAGCGAAGCCCTGCATGCCCGGGCCTGGCTGATCGACCTGTGGCGTCTGCTGCGTCCGGCGCTGCTCGACCGCGAGGCGGTGCCGCCGAGAATCTGGAGTACCTGACACCCGCAAGGTGGCGAACCACGTAGCGTTTTCCACCGACACAATGAGCGATTCGGTGGGCAAGGCTTCGCGCTGCCCACCCTACGACCGGAGCCGTTATGGATTTGTCGCCAAGAGAAAAAGACAAACTGCTGATTTTCACCGCCGGCCTGGTGGCCGAGCGGCGCCTGGCACGTGGCCTGACACTCAACTACCCGGAAGCCATGGCCTATATTTCCGCCGCGCTGCTCGAAGGCGCCCGCGACGGACAGACCGTTGCCGAACTGATGCATTTCGGCACGACGCTGCTGAGCCGTGACCAGGTGATGGAAGGGGTCCCGGAGATGATCCCGGAGATACAGGTGGAAGCGACGTTTCCCGACGGCACCAAGCTGGTCACGGTTCATCAACCAATTGCTTGAGAGCGAGTCAATGTCTACTGCGGCCCCCCGGGCCGCGATGCCCCAGACCCGCTTTGAAGGACTACAACGTGCAGATACGTGATGCCCTGGATGCCGACCTTGACGGCATTCTGCAGATCTACAACGACGCGGTGCAGAACAGCACGGCGATCTGGAACGACCGGGTCGTCGATCTCGACAACCGCCGCGCCTGGCTGGCCGAACGCCACGAACAGAACTACCCGGTACTGGTGGCCGTCGACGACGAGCAACAGATTGCCGGCTACGCCTCGTTCGGTCCCTGGCGCCCCCATGATGGCTTTCGCCACACGGTCGAAAACTTA
>DPSI01000377.1:0-566 GCA_003527165.1 Pseudomonas sp. | reverse complement strand
CTCGGTCTACGTCGGCCCCGGTCATCGCGGCAGCGGCATTGGCCGCAGCCTGATGCAGGAGCTGATCGAACGCGCTCGGCAGTTGGAAAAGCACGTGATGATTGCCTTCATCGAAAGCGAGAACCGTGCCTCGATCCATATGCACCAGCAGCTTGGCTTCATCCACGTCGGGCAGATGCGCCAGGTTGGCTGCAAGTTCGGCCGCTGGCTGGACCTGACCATGATGCAACTGACCTTGAACAGGACGTCCAACCCATGATTCCCGGTGAATATCAAATCCAGGATGGCGAGATCGAGCTCAACGCCGGCCGCCGCACCCTGACCCTGAGCGTGGCCAACAGCGGCGACCGGCCGATCCAGGTTGGCTCGCACTACCATTTCTTCGAGACCAACGACGCACTGACCTTCGACCGCACCGCCGCGCGCGGGATGCGCCTGAATATCCCGGCCGGCACCGCGGTGCGCTTCGAGCCCGGCCAGAGCCGCGATGTCGAGCTGGTCGAGCTGGCGGGTGATCGCCGGGTGTTCGGCTTCGCCGGGCGGGTGATGGGAACGTTGTAACACCG
>DPSI01000452.1:491-5565 GCA_003527165.1 Pseudomonas sp. | reverse complement strand
CTCCTACGGCCTGACCACGCTGCGCACCCGTCATGTGGCCGTGCAAGGCGCCGCGATTCGCTTTCAATTCCGCGGCAAAAGTGGCGTAGAGCATCAGGTCACGTTACGAAACCAGCGTCTGGCGCGCATTATGCGCCGCTGCATGGAACTGCCAGGGCAGCACCTCTTCCAGTATCTGGATGAAAATGGTACGCGCCACCCGGTCAGCTCCAGCGACGTGAATCAGTTCATTCAGCAAATGACCGGCGGGGATTTCACCGCCAAGGACTATCGCACCTGGGCAGGCAGTGCACTCGCGCTGGAGTATCTGCGCAAGCGTGAATGGCAACCGGAAGCGGTTGCGCGCCACAACCTGGTCGAAACGGTCAAAGAGGTGTCTCGTCAGCTTGGCAATACGCCGGCCGTATGCCGCCAGTGCTACATCCACCCCGATGTGTTTGAAGCCTTTGCTTCTGGCGAGCTCGCACGCTTGCCCAGGGCAAGAAAGCGCAAATGGCTGAGCGGCGAGGAAGTCACCCTGTTGAATTTTCTGACCGAACGCAACCCTGCGTGACGCCTTCCACTCAGTGATAGAGCGACACCTGATTGCGCCCCGCCGACTTCGACGCGTACAGCGCATTGTCAGCCCGCTCGATCAGTTGCGCATAGCCGCTCGTGGGCTGGCTGAGATCGGCAATGCCCAGGCTGACCGTAAAGCGAATACTGTGATCCTCATAGCTGACTTCATGCGCTTCGATGGCCTGACGAAGCCTTTCAGCGAACGTTAACGCACCCTCACTATCCGTATCCGGCAGCAACACCACGAACTCCTCGCCGCCGTAGCGCCCCGCGATGTCGGCGTCCCGCATGCACTGACGAACAAGGTCGGCGGTCTGCTGGATGACGGCGTCGCCTGCCTGATGACCATAGCTATCGTTGATCTTCTTGAAATGGTCTATATCGAACATCACCAGTGCCGCGTTGCGGTCGTAACGTCGGTGCCGCGCATAATCCTGGCGCAGCATCTCTTCCCAATGACCTCGATTGAACAGACCCGTCAAGCGATCGATACTGGATAACCGTTGCAGTTGCTGATTCGCGGCCTGCAGCTGGCGGCGGTTGGTGGCCACATCGGTCACGTCGTAGATGATCAGGCAGATCTGCTCGATGCGGCCACTGAGCCCCTTCAATGGCATCAACGTGGTGTTCTGGTACATGAAATCTTCCAGGCCGGTGATCGGCTGGTAATTTTTGAATCGCAACAGGTAGGGGCGCTGCTCCCAGATAGTGAACGATGGCGTACCGAGCGTCGCGACGTTTTCCACCTTGCGGCGAAACCACTGCTCATCCACTTCCGGAAACAGGTCGAAGAAGGATTTCTCCCGCGCTTCTTCGGGCAACCGCCCGGAGCGGTTTTCCATGAAGGTGTTCCACACATCAATGCGGTACTCGCGATCCAGCACCACAACACCGACGTCGATGCTCTGGACGATGGCCAGCAGCCAGTGATGTTCGCTCAGACTGATGGGGTCGGACATTCTCAGTTCATCAGGAAGTCGAGTTTACGGGACAGCAGTTCAACCGAGTCTTCGGTGAACAGCAGCAATAGATCGAAATGGACATCATGGCCCTCCAGGCTGTAGCTGATCTCGACCGCCAGGGTATTTTTCCAGCGCTGCCGGTTGAGACGGATAAGCTCATCGATCGACGCGTGTTGGCCGAGTACTTGCGGATGCCCCTGGGAAAACACCACGTCGATCTGGTCGGCGATGCCGCTGAGACATGCGCTGATCAACAGGCTCGATAGGTCGAGCAGCATCTCCAATTCAAGATAATCATCGGCGCGCATCAGACGCGCCATATCCGCGACTTCCGAATCGTGAAAGATCAGCAGCGCCTCGCCAGCGATACCGCCACCGATATACCCTTGGCAAACTGCGGTCAGCTTGTCGCCCTGAGCCGCATCGGCAAGTGCCATATGCAACTCGCCGACCCCAAGGATGTTCACGTTGGGGATGGGCAGTTGGACGAAAACCCCAAGCACTCTTGCGAGCAGTGCCGCTGCACGCCCCATCGCGACGTTCACCACCTCGCGGAAGGCGTCGCGAAACGGAATCGGCCCGGCTTTTCTCTCACCAAGTACCGGCAGCTCATCGCCTACTACCCCGACGCCTGCCAGGGTCTGCTGCAGGTGCGCTGGATCGGCCGGTTTGCGAATGAATGCCAGCGCGCCCAGCTCCAGCACGCGCCGTACGGCCTCCTCCTGAACGTCGGCCGATATCACGACGACCTTGCAATCAAGACGCTCGTCGCGAAGCGCGGCAAGCACCTGGTAGCCGTCTATGTCCGGCATGGTCAGATCGAGCAGCAGCACATCGATGCCGCCTTCGCGAATGCGTTCGAGCGCCTCGCCACCGCTTGCTGCCTGACGGATGTTCAGCGGCCAGGCAGCCGGCAGCGCACGCAGCAATTGCTTGCGCGCCAAGCTCGAATCATCGCAAATCAACAGGGAAACGGCAGACATGCAACGCTCGCTCGCTTAGCCAGGCCTCGGGGACCGGGACAGCTTATCTCAGCAAACGGGCAGCGTGGTGATGATGCAAAACAATAGTGGCACTTTGCCCAAGCGATGACTGAAACAGCCACGGTTTGGGCAGTTACACCTTATTAATAGTAGGCGTTATCCCGATTGGTGTGGTCGGTCACGTCGCGCACGCCCTTGAGTTCGGGAATACGCTCGAGCAACGTTTTCTCGATACCTTCCTTCAGTGTCACGTCAGCCTGGCCACAGCCCTGGCAACCGCCACCGAATTGCAGTACCGCTACGCCCTCATCGACCACGTCGATCAGCGTGACCTGACCACCATGGCTGGCCAGCCCGGGGTTGATTTCGGTTTGCAGGTAATAATTGATGCGCTCGTTGAGCGGACTGTCTTCATTGACCATCGGCACCTTGGCGTTGGGTGCCTTGATAGTCAGCTGACCGCCCATACGGTCCGTGGCGTAATCCACCAACGCGTCTTCCAGAAACGGCTCGCTGACACCGTCGATCCAGGCGGTGAAGCGCTTCAGGGCGATGGCCACGTCATCCGGCTTTTCTTCACCAGGCTTGCAATAGGCGATGCAAGTTTCAGCATAAGGCGTACCGGGCTGAGTGATGAAGACCCGGATGCCGATGCCTGTGGTGTTCTGCTTTTCGAGCAGATCGGCCAGGTAATCGTGTGCAGCTTCAGTAATGGTAATGGCGCTCATGGGAACTCCTCTCAGACATGGAAGGCAGTGTACGCCAACCATTGCACCGGATAAAGTCCTAGTGTTTTAGTAGGACATAGCCGAGTCAGCGATTCTGCCATCTCGCTGCTCCAACTATAACGAGCTCCGTATCGCCGAATACCGAGGTAGAGCAGGACGATCTTCACCGCTGCTGACATATGAAGATCTAGTAAGCGGCTAAGCATTTTGCCTGCCGAGCTCATATATAAACATGAGGTAGATTCATGCAAAGCTCGCCGATGATTAAAAAGCGTGCAGCTTTGCTATTATTCGCGGTTCCTCGCATCAGCTTCAGGTAGTCCCCCATGCTCGACCGTAACGCCCGTCTCCAGGCACTCCAGCAGGCCCTCAAAGAGCGCATCCTGATTCTCGACGGCGGCATGGGCACCATGATCCAGAGCTACAGGCTGGAAGAGTCCGACTACCGCGGCGAACGCTTCGCCGATTGGCCGCAGGATCTCAAGGGCAACAATGACCTGTTGATCCTCACCCGGCCGGACGCGATCAGTGCCATCGAAAAGGCCTACTTCGATGCCGGCGCCGATATCGTGGAAACCAACACCTTCAACGCCACACGCGTCTCCCAAGCCGATTACGGCATGGAAGCGCTGGTCTACGAGCTGAACGTGGAAGGCGCCCGCCTCGCCCGCCAAGCCGCCGACGCCAAGACCGCCGAAACGCCGGACCGCCCGCGCTTCGTCGCCGGTGTACTCGGCCCGACCAGCCGCACCTGCTCGCTTTCACCGGACGTGAACAATCCCGGCTACCGCAACGTCACCTTCGATGAGTTGGTGGAGAACTACACCGAAGCCACTCGCGGCCTGATCGAAGGCGGCTCCGACCTGATTCTGATCGAGACCATCTTTGACACGCTCAACGCGAAGGCGGCGATCTTCGCCGTGCAGCAAGTGTTCGAGGAAATCGGTTTCGAATTGCCGATCATGATTTCCGGCACCATCACCGACGCCTCGGGCCGCACGCTGTCCGGACAGACCACCGAAGCCTTCTGGAACTCTGTACGTCACGCGAACCCGATCTCCGTCGGCCTCAACTGTGCGCTGGGTGCCAAGGAATTGCGGCCTTACCTGGAAGAGCTGTCGAACAAGGCCGAAACCCACGTGTCGGCACACCCCAACGCCGGATTGCCGAACGCCTTCGGTGAGTACGATGAAAGTCCGGCGGAAATGGCCCGGGTGGTCGAGGAATTCGCCGCCAGCGGCTTCCTCAACATCGTCGGCGGTTGCTGCGGCACGACGCCTGCGCATATCGAGGCGATCGCCAAGGCCGTTGCCAAGCACGCGCCGCGCGCCATTCCGGACATTCCCAAGGCCTGTCGTCTGTCGGGCCTCGAGCCCTTCACCATTGATCGCAACTCGCTTTTCGTCAACGTTGGCGAGCGGACCAACATCACCGGTTCGGCGAAATTTGCCCGCCTGATCCGCGAGGAAAACTACACCGAAGCCCTGGAAGTCGCCCTGCAACAGGTGGAAGCCGGCGCTCAGGTGATCGACATCAACATGGACGAGGGCATGCTGGATTCGAAGAAGGCCATGGTGACCTTCCTCAATCTGATCGCCGGCGAGCCGGACATTTCTCGTGTGCCGATCATGATCGACTCCTCCAAGTGGGAGGTGATCGAGGCGGGCCTGAAATGTATCCAGGGCAAGGGCATCGTCAACTCGATCTCCATGAAGGAAGGCGTCGAGGCGTTCAAGCATCACGCACGGCTGTGCAAGCGCTACGGTGCCGCTGTGGTGGTGATGGCGTTCGATGAAGCCGGCCAGGCCGATACCGCCGAGCGCAAGCGCGAAATCTGCCAGCG
>DPSI01000452.1:0-251 GCA_003527165.1 Pseudomonas sp. | reverse complement strand
CATCTTCGCCGTCGCCACCGGTATCGAAGAGCACAACAACTATGCCGTGGATTTCATCGAAGCCTGCGCATACATCCGCGACAACCTTCCCTACGCCCTGACTTCGGGCGGCGTATCCAACGTATCGTTCTCGTTCCGCGGCAACAACCCGGTGCGTGAAGCGATCCACTCGGTGTTCCTCTACTACGCCATCCAGAACGGCCTGACCATGGGCATCGTCAATGCCGGCCAGCTGGAAATCTACGACGAGA
>DPSI01000027.1 GCA_003527165.1 Pseudomonas sp. | reverse complement strand
ACCGATATCGGTCAACCCTTCCCGCAGGGCACGCAGCGTATCGTTGCTGACGCGCTCTTCCAGCTCGATCTTCACTTCAGGATGCAGGCGTGCGAAAGCGCTCAGGTCTTCTGGCAGGAACTCGATCACCGCCGATGTGTTGGCATGGATGCGCACATGCCCCTTTACGCCCTGGCTGAATTCGCTGAGATCGGCATCCATCTGTTGCAGGCCATCGAGCAGATTGCGCGCATGATGCAGCAATGCGTGGCCCGCGGGTGTCAGCTCCACACCCTTGGGCTGGCGATACAGCAGGCTCACGCCGAGCTGGCTCTCCAGATCACTGATGCGCTTGCTCACGGCCGCGAGCGCCAGGTGCTCGCGCTCGGCAGCGCGAGTAAGGCTGCGCTCGTCGGCAACAGCGACGAACAGGCGCAGGGTAACGAAATCGACACGCCGCATGGTTGGCTCTCGTGTTCGCAAGTGACGAAGCGATAACCATAAACCAGCGCAGACTGAAAGGCATCCAGTCATTTACCTTCGTGTTTCACGAAACCAGCCTTGGCTATTCAGTAATTGTCTGCGGGGCGGTGCTCAGTCATCCTCGGCACATGAATCGACCCGGCACAGGTGCTGTGATGAACGAACAAAATGAAAACAGCTTGCCGTTGCAAGGCCTCAAAGTGATCGAGATGGGCCAACTGATCGCTGGCCCCTTTGCCAGCAAGATGCTCGGCGAATTCGGCGCCGAGGTGATTAAGATCGAGCCTCCACGGGTCGGCGATCCTCTGCGCAAATGGCGCAAGCTCAAGGACGGGACCTCGCTCTGGTGGCACGTGCAGTCGCGCAACAAGCAGTCCGTGACGCTCGACCTGAAAGCTGCAGAAGGCCAGCAGATCGTCCGGCAGTTGGTTGCCGAAGCCGACGTACTGATCGAAAACTTTCGCCCCGGCACACTCGAAGATTGGGGCCTCGGCTGGGATGAACTGTCGAACCTCAATCCGCGCCTGATCATGCTGCGCATTTCCGGTTACGGCCAGACCGGCCCCTATCGCGACCTGCCCGGCTTCGGCGTGATCGGCGAGGCCATGGGCGGGTTGCGGCACCTCTCCGGCTATCCGGGCCAGCCGCCGGTACGGGTGGGCGTGAGCATCGGTGACTCGCTGTCCTCGCTCTACGGCGTGATCGGCGTGCTGCTCGCCTTGCAGGAGCGCAACCGCAGCGGCAAGGGCCAGGAAATCGATGTCGCGCTGTACGAATCGGTGTTCGCCATGATGGAGAGCCTGGTGCCCGAATACGATGCCTTCGGCTATGTCCGCGAGCCGGCCGGCAGCGCCCTGCCCGGGATCACGCCCTCCAACTCCTATCTGTGCAGCGACGGCGCCTACGTGCTGATCGCCGGTAACGGGGACAGCATCTACAAGCGCCTGATGACCCTGATGGGGCGCCAGGACCTGGCCGACGATCCGCGTTTCGCCCATAACGATGGCCGCGCTCAGCATGCCGAACTGATCGATGCCGCCATCGGCGAATGGACCGTGCAACACAGCCGCGACGAGGTCATCGAAGCATTGAAAGCGGCGCGCGTCCCGGCCGGCTATCCCTATACCGCCGCCGACATCGTCAAGGATCCGCATTACCTGGCGCGGCAGATGATCGAGCAGGTCCAGACCTTCGCCGGCCCGCTCAAGGTCCCGGGCGTGCTCCCCAAACTCAGTCGCACTCCAGGCCGCATCGGCGCCGGTGGCCCTCAGCTGGGCGAACACACCGAAGATGTACTGGCCGGGCTCGGCCTGACCGAAGCGCAGCGTCAGGGATTGCGCGAACGGGGAATCATCTGAGCGCCCCTATTCGCCGCGGGTCGCGCCTCCCACACAAGCGGCTCGGCGGCGGGTCTGAACGCCCCGGTCTGCTTTTTGATTTTATGGGAGGCCCGCCCCGGGGCGAAGCTTTTTGCTTTTCAAGGCCTAGCTCCACGAACAAGAACGCTGCGCTTGCCACAAAACGGAGAACTCCATGACCAAACGCCTCTACATCCAGGACGTCGCCACCCGCGACGGTTTTCAGATCGAACCGAACTTCATCCCCACCGAAGACAAGATCGTCCTGATCGACCAGCTCTCCGAAACCGGTCTGGCGAAGATCGAGGTCACCTCCTTCACTTCACCCAAAGCCATTCCCAACCTGCGCGACGCCGAAGAAGTCATGCGCGGTATCCGCCGGGTGTCGGGCGTTGAATACACGGTACTGGTGCCCAACGTGAAAGGATGCGAGCGCGCCCTCTCCTGTGACGTGGACGAAATCAATCTGGTGATGTCCGCCAGCGACACCCATGGCATGGCCAACCTGCGGATGACGCCCGAGCAATCGCTGCTTCAGTTCCGCGAAATCATCGAGGTCACCCGAGGCAGCGGCGTTTTCATCAACGCCTCGCTGTCCACCACGTTCGGCTGTCCGTTCGAAGGCGATGTCCCGGAGCCCCGTGTATATGAATTGGTACAGCGGTTGCTGGATATCGGCGTACAGGGCGTCACCCTCTGCGACACCACTGGCATGGCCGACCCAGCGCAGGTCGAGCGCATCTGCCGTGAAGCCTTGAGCAACTGGCCGGAAGCAGTGTTCACCGCGCACTTCCACAACACACGCGGTATGGGACTGGCCAACGCCTTGGCTGCGCTGAATGCAGGCATCGACCGCTTCGACGCTTCGCTCGGTGGCCTCGGCGGTTGCCCATATGCCCCCGGCGCCAGCGGCAACATCTGTACCGAAGATCTGGTGCACATGTTCCAGCGCATGGGCACGAATACCGGTGTCGATCTCGACAGACTGCTGCAGTGCGCCGCCAGCCTGCCGGAACTGGTTGGCCATGACGTACCGGGCGCCGTCCTCAAGGCTGGCAAATCCGACCGCCGTTATCCGAAGCCGAAGTGGTTGGAGGGGTCAGACAAATAGGCCTATCAACGACGAAGTTGCAGCATTCGTGCATTCGAAACCAGAGCTCTACGAATGAACAACATCGATGTGCGC
>DPSI01000407.1 GCA_003527165.1 Pseudomonas sp. | reverse complement strand
CGGTTGAGCTTGTTGATCGTCTCGATCATGTGCACCGGGATGCGGATGGTCCGCGCCTGGTCGGCAATGGAGCGAGTGATCGCCTGGCGAATCCACCAGGTGGCGTAGGTCGAGAACTTGTAACCACGGCGGTATTCGAACTTGTCCACGGCTTTCATCAGGCCGATGTTGCCTTCCTGGATCAGGTCGAGAAACTGCAGGCCGCGGTTGGTGTACTTCTTGGCGATGGAGATGACCAGGCGCAGGTTGGCCTCGACCATCTCTTTCTTCGCGCGGCGAGCCTTGGCTTCGCCGATGGACATGCGACGGTTGATGTCCTTGATGTCGGCAATCAACAGCGCGCATTCTTCTTCCAGCGCGAGCAGCTTCTCCTGGCAGCGCTGGATGTCTTCCTTGCGCGCGGCGATGGCTTCGGCGTACTTGGTCTTGCCGCTGGCAAGCTGATCGGCCCAGGTCAGGTCGGTCTCATTGTTCGGAAACTGGCGAAGGAAATCGGCGCGCGGCATGCGAGCGTCACGCACGCAGATTTGCATGATGGCGCGTTCCTGCGCGCGAACCTGGCCCAGGGCGTTGCGTACACGTTCGACCAGCGCATCGTATTGCTTGGGGATGAGCTTGATCGGCATGAACAGCGTTGCAAGCTCTTGCAGCGCGTCGGTCGCTTGCTGGCTGCCGCGACCATGCTTCTTCAGGGCCTTCTTGGCGATTTCCAGTTGTTCGGCAACGGCGCCGAAGCGAACGCGAGCGACTTCCGGATCCGGGCCGCCATCACCTTCTTCTTCGTCGCTGTCGGAATCGTCTTCTTCCTCGTCGTCCTTGTCATCGTCGGCGGGCTTTGCCGCCGTCTGCGGTGCGACGGGCTCGACTTCCTGCGGGCCGGCAGCGCCGTCGTCGTCAGGATCGATATAGCCACTGAGGATGTCCGACAGACGGCCACCTTCGGTGGTGACGCGCTCGTAGTCAGCGAGAATGCTGTCCACGGTGCCCGGGAAATGGGCGATCGCGCTCATCACCTCGCGAATGCCTTCCTCGATGCGTTTGGCGATTTCGATTTCGCCTTCGCGGGTCAGCAGTTCGACGGTGCCCATTTCGCGCATGTACATGCGCACGGGATCGGTGGTGCGGCCAATGTCAGTTTCGACAGCGGCAAGCGCCGCGGCGGCTTCTTCGGCTGCGGCTTCATCGGTATCGGCTTCGGCCAGCAACAGGGCATCGGCATCCGGGGCAACCTCGAATACATTGATACCCATGTCGTTGATCATGCGAATGATGTCTTCCACCTGTTCCGGATCGGAAATATCCTCCGGTAGGTGGTCATTGACCTCGGCGTAAGTCAGGTAACCCTGCTCACGGCCACGCTGGATCAATTCTTTGAGACGGGACTGCTGTTGCGCTTTTCCGGACATATAACCCTATCCACTGACGGTTCTGGCGGGCTGAAAACAAGCTGAGCATTATAGCCGAGCAAGGACCTCACGCGCCAGTTGAGGTCGATATAGCGGGTGTTGAGTTGCGATTTAGCAAGTTGCGCAGTTGCTCTTTCTCCTCTGCGCTGAGTTCACCCTGGCGAGCTTTGCGGAGCAGCGATTCAAGGCTGCGCTCGCGTTGCCTGGCGGCCAGAGTTGTTATGGTGTCGAAAAACTGTTGTTCAAGGTTATCGGCCGAGATTAGCCATTCTTTCTCGGCTAATGCGCGTAAAAGGCGCCCTTGGTCGGTTCCATGCCAGCGCGCGATCAACTGCAGGCTGCGCAGCTTGGGATTCTTTTGCAGCGTGCCGAGTAGCGCGACGAGCAGCTGCGCGTAAGTGTCATCTTCGGCAGCGAAATGGCTAGCATCTTCGACTTTCTGCGCAAGCTCCGGATGATGTAAGAGCGTACGCAGAGTAGTCAGGGCTGGAGGCTCCACAGTCGCAGGCGTTCTCGGTGCGCGTGGTTTGAAGTCTGGACGCTGGCCGGGTTTTTTCCAGTCCTTTTTCCATTCTTTCTTGCCGTTGCGCTTTGGCGGGGCGGGCTCGGGTGGGGCGTAATAGTCCCCTTCATCATGTCCGGAGCCTGAATCGTAATAGACGCTGTCGTCGTATTCCGGGGCTGCGCTTGGTGATGCGGCACTCATTTGCTGCAGCGCTTCGCTGTGCAATCCGGTGATTTCACCGAGGCGTTGACGCATCAATGCGCGCAGGTTGGTGCCGGGTATCTTTTCGATGAGCGGCGCCGCTAGCGTGGCCAGATGGGCCTTGCCTTCCAGTGAGCGCGGGTCTGCCTCTTCGCTCAGCTGCTGGAAGAAGTAGTCGGCCAGTGGTTGCGCTTGCTGCTGTATCCGAGCCATGAAGGCGTCGGTGCCTTCGCTGCGCACCAGGGTATCCGGGTCTTCGCCTTCCGGCAGAAACAGAAAGCGTGCGCGGCGGCCGTCCTGCAGGTTGGGCAGTGCCGATTCGAGGGCGCGCCAAGCCGCCTTGCGGCCCGCCGCGTCGCCGTCGAAGCAGAACAGTACGCTGGGTACGATGCGAAACAGGCGCTTGAGGTGTTCGTCGCTGGTGGCGGTGCCGAGCGTGGCGACAGCGTTGCGCAGGCCTTGCTGGGCTAGCGCAATCACATCCATGTAGCCTTCGACGACCATGATTTCGTCCAGGTCGCGGTTGGCCTTGCGCGCCTCGTAGAGCCCGTAGAGTTCCTGGCCTTTGTGGAATACTGGTGTTTCCGGTGAGTTCAGGTACTTCGGCTTGTCGTCGCCCAGTACGCGCCCGCCAAACGCAATGACGCGGCCGCGGCTGTCGCGGATCGGAAACATCACCCGGTCGCGAAAGCGGTCGTAGCTTCTCCCGGTTTCGGCGTTCTCGATCAGCAGGCCGGCATCGATCATCGCCTTCTGCTGCAGGGCGTCGCCGCCCAGGTGTTTCATCAGGTTGTCCCAGCCGGGCGGCGCGAAGCCGAGGCCGAAGTCCCTGGCGATGACTCCGGACAGGCCGCGGCCCTTGAGGTATTCCACGGCGGCCTTGCGGGCTGGGTGCCCCTTGAGTGCCTGCCGGTAGTACTCAGCAGCCGCCTCGAGCAGCGGATAGAGTGGTGAATCAACCGGCTGGCGCGGCTTGCGCCCTGGTCCGCTTTCTTCGCGCGGCACTTCCATGCCGGCGCGCTTGGCCAGTTCCTCGACGGCCTGGGGGAATTCCAGGCTGTCGTGGTCCATGATGAACCCGAGCGCGTTGCCGCCAGCGCCGCAGCCGAAGCAGTAGTAGAACTGCTTGTCGGGGCTGACGCTGAAC
>DPSI01000423.1:4814-5103 GCA_003527165.1 Pseudomonas sp. | reverse complement strand
CGACGCCAAGTCACCGGTCACCATCGCCCTCGGCCATGACATCGGGGGCAAACCGGTGATCGCCGACCTGGCGAAAATGCCCCACTTGCTGGTTGCCGGTACCACCGGTTCAGGTAAGTCGGTCGGCGTGAATGCGATGATTCTGTCGATCCTGTTCAAGTCCACGCCGGAAGATGCGCGGCTGATCATGATCGACCCGAAGATGCTCGAGCTGTCGATCTACGAAGGCATCCCGCACCTGCTGTGCCCGGTCGTGACCGATATGAAGGAGGCGGCCAACGCGCTGCGC
>DPSI01000423.1:0-4620 GCA_003527165.1 Pseudomonas sp. | reverse complement strand
GCGGCCAACGCGCTGCGCTGGAGCGTCGCCGAGATGGAGCGTCGCTACAAGCTGATGGCGGCCATGGGCGTACGTAACCTGGCGGGCTTCAACCGCAAGGTAAAGGAAGCGGAGGAGGCCGGTACGCCGCTCACCGATCCGTTGTATCGCCGCGAGAGCATGGAAGATGAAGCGCCCTTGCTGAAGAAACTGCCGACTATCGTTGTGGTGGTGGATGAATTTGCCGACATGATGATGATCGTTGGCAAAAAGGTCGAAGAGCTGATTGCGCGTATCGCGCAGAAGGCCCGTGCCGCCGGCATTCACTTGATTCTTGCCACCCAGCGGCCTTCTGTGGATGTCATCACCGGTCTGATCAAGGCCAACATCCCTACCCGTATGGCCTTCCAGGTATCGAGCAAGATCGACTCGCGTACCATCCTCGACCAGGGCGGGGCAGAGCAGCTGCTCGGACACGGCGACATGCTATACCTGCCGCCGGGTACAGGCCTGCCGATTCGGGTTCATGGTGCCTTCGTTTCCGACGATGAGGTGCACCGGGTCGTCGAAGCTTGGAAGGCACGTGGCGCGCCCGATTACATCGAAGAAATTCTGGTCGGCGTCGAGGAGTCCGGCAGCGGCTTCGATGGCGGCGGCGGTGACAGTGGCAGCGGCGAAGGCAGCGAGGAAGACCCGCTCTACGATGAGGCCGTGCGTTTCGTCACTGAAAGTCGTCGGGCGTCGATTTCCGCCGTGCAGCGCAAGCTCAAGATCGGCTATAACCGCGCCGCCCGCATGATCGAAGCCATGGAAATGGCCGGCGTCGTGACCTCCATGAATACCAACGGCTCGCGCGAAGTGCTCGCGCCGCCTCCCATCCGCGACTAGTCGCACCGAGGGCCTCATGCAATTGATTCGCGTGCTGTTTGCATCCGCTCTGCTGTTTACCCTGGTTCCGGCTCAGGCCGACCAGTCCGCTTCTGTGCAGCGCCTCACAGGCCTGCTGCAGAAGGCCGAAACGCTGACCGGGCGCTTTTCCCAACTGTCACTCGACGGCACCGGTACCCAGCTCCAGGAGACGTCTGGCGAAATGGCTCTGAAGCGGCCGGGCCAGTTCCGCTGGCATACCGACGAGCCGATGGAACAGTTGCTGATCTCCAATGGCAAGAAGGTCTGGCTGTACGACCCGGACCTGGAGCAGGTGACCATTCAAACGCTGGACCAGCGCCTGACCCATACGCCAGCCCTCCTGCTCTCGGGTGATGTTTCGGCCATTAGCGAGAACTTCGACGTTTCGCATCAGGAAGCCGGCGAAGTGGTGGATTTCACGCTCAAACCCAAGGCCAAGGACACCTTGTTCGATACCCTGCGCCTGTCCTTCCGCGGTGACGTAATCAATGACATGCAGATGGTCGACGGTGTCGGTCAGCGCACCAATATCCTGTTCCAGGGTGTCAGGCTGAACCAGCCGCTCAAGGCCGACTTGTTCACCTTCGAAATCCCCGAGGGAACCGACGTCATCTCCGAATGACCGGCGTCGGTACGTTCGCCAACCGATACGGCCTGCTTTCCTGCAGGCCGTTTGCATAAGAGGTTCCCGCCCGCGATGGACCTGTTCAGTCGCGACCCTGTCGCCCAACCATTAGCCGCACGTCTGCGCGCGGCCAGCCTGGATGAGTATGTCGGGCAGGAGCATTTGCTGGCGCGCGGCAAGCCGCTGCGCGAGGCGCTGGAGCAGGGTGCGCTGCATTCGATGGTGTTCTGGGGCCCGCCCGGTGTTGGCAAGACGACCTTGGCGCGCTTGCTGGCCAAGGTTTCCGATGCCCACTTCGAAACCGTCTCGGCGGTGCTCGCCGGTGTGAAGGAAATCCGGCAGGCTGTGGAAATCGCCAAGCAACAGGCGGCGCAGTACGGCCGTCGCACCATCCTCTTCGTCGACGAGGTGCATCGCTTCAACAAGTCGCAGCAGGATGCCTTTCTTCCGTACGTAGAGGACGGAACGCTGATTTTCATCGGCGCCACCACCGAGAATCCATCGTTCGAATTGAACAATGCCTTGCTGTCGAGAGCGCGTGTCTACGTGCTCAAGAGCCTCGATGAGGCTGCGCTGCGCAGGTTGGTGACGCGCGCGCTGACCGAATCGAAAGGCCTGGGCGATATGCACCTCAGCCTGCCAGAGGAAAGTTTCCAGGTACTCATGGCCGCGGCCGATGGCGATGGCCGAAGGCTGTTGAACCTACTTGAAAACGCTTCGGATCTGGCCGAAGAGGGCGGCGAAATCAGCGTCGAACTGCTGCAGGATTTGTTGGGCGATAGCCGCCGGCGCTTCGACAAGGGCGGCGAAGCCTTTTACGACCAGATTTCGGCGTTGCACAAATCCGTTCGCGGCTCCAATCCTGACGCTGCGCTGTACTGGTTCGCACGGATGATCGATGGCGGATGCGATCCGCTCTACATCGCGCGCCGCGTGGTGCGTATGGCCAGCGAGGAAGTCGGCAACGCCGATCCGCGTGCCATGGGTCTGTGCCTGTCTGCCTGGGACGTTCAGGAACGCCTGGGCAGTCCGGAAGGCGAGCTGGCCGTTGCTCAGGCTATCGTCTATCTGGCCTGTGCGCCGAAGAGCAACGCTGTCTACATGGCATACAAGGCGGCGATGGGTGACGTCGCCGAGAATGGCTCGCAGGAAGTGCCTTTGCATCTGCGCAACGCACCGACCCGGTTAATGAAGGAATTGGGCTACGGCAACGAATACCGCTACGCCCATGACGAGCCCGATGCCTATGCTGCGGGCGAAGACTATTTTCCGGACGCGATGGTGCCGCGTCAGTACTATCAGCCGGTGCCACGCGGGCTGGAAAGCAAGATTCGCGACAAGCTCGAGCATTTGGCCCGCCTCGATCGGGAAAGTCCACGGCAACGGAGAAAAACATGATTCGGATGGCATTTGCCGTGGCGGCGGGTGGTGTGGTCGGCACGCTGATCCGCTTCGGCGTCGCGACTTGGGTGTCGGCGCATTGGCCCCGCCATTTCTATCTGGCGACGCTGGCGGTCAACCTGCTTGGCTGCCTGCTGATTGGCTACCTGTATGCGTTCTTTCTGGCGCGCCCGGACGTTTCGCCTGAACTGCGCGGCGCCCTCATCATCGGCTTTCTCGGCGCCTTGACGACATTTTCCAGCTTCTCGCTCGATGGGCTGCGTTTGCTCGAGAGTGAACAGCTTGCGACGGCCTTCGGCTATATCGGCATCAGCGTGCTCGGCGGGCTGCTGGCGGCCTGGGCTGGGCTGGCGCTCGCCAGGTTATGAACCTGGCCGCGATCACAGTAAACTCCGCTTCCTCTTCGCCTTTCCACAAAGCTTTCACAGACGAGACCCACCATGCTTGATTCGAAACTGGTACGCACACAGCTGCAAGACGTAGCCGATCGCTTGGCTACGCGCGGCTACCAGCTGGACGTGGCGCGTATCGAGGCGCTGGAAGCTCAGCGCAAGATCGTGCAGACCCGCACCGAGCAATTGCAAGCCGAGCGTAATGCTCGCTCCAAGTCGATTGGCCAGGCCAAGCAGCGCGGCGAAGATATCGCGCCGTTGCTTGCGGATGTCGACCGCATGGGTTCTGAGCTTGAAGCCGGCAAAGTTGAGCTCGAAGGCATCCAGGCCGAGCTGGATCAGCTGATGCTGAGTCTGCCGAACCTGCCGCATGAGTCGGTACCGGTAGGTAAGGATGAAGACGACAACGTTGAGGTGCGCCGCTGGGGCACGCCAAAGGCGTTCGATTTCGAGATCAAGGATCACGTCGCTCTGGGCGAGCAGCACGGCTGGTTGGACTTTGAAACCGCCGCCAAGCTGTCGGGCGCCCGTTTTGCCCTGATGCGCGGCCCGATTGCCCGTCTGCATCGCGCGCTGGCGCAGTTCATGCTTGATCTGCACACCCGTGAGCACGGCTACGAAGAGGCTTATACCCCGTATCTGGTTCAGGCGCCGGCGCTGCAAGGCACAGGTCAGCTGCCAAAATTCGAAGAGGATCTGTTCAAGATCGGCCGGGAGAACGAGGCAGACCTCTATCTGATTCCGACCGCCGAAGTATCGCTGACCAATATCGTGTCCGGTGAAATCCTCGATGCCAAGCAACTGCCGCTGAAGTTCGTTGCGCATACGCCATGCTTTCGCAGCGAAGCCGGTGCGTCCGGTCGCGATACCCGAGGCATGATCCGCCAGCACCAGTTCGACAAGGTCGAAATGGTGCAGATCGTCGAGCCGAGCCAGTCGTTCGACGCGCTCGAAGGGCTCACGGCCAACGCCGAAAGAATCCTGCAGCTGTTGGACCTGCCGTATCGCGTGCTGGCCTTGTGCACCGGCGACATGGGCTTTGGCGCCACCAAGACCTACGATCTGGAAGTATGGGTGCCGAGTCAGGACAAGTACCGTGAGATTTCCTCCTGCTCAAACTGCGGCGATTTCCAGGCACGTCGCATGCAGGCGCGCTTCCGTAACCCGGAAACCGGCAAGCCCGAGTTGGTGCATACGCTCAATGGCTCCGGCCTGGCAGTGGGACGCACGCTGGTGGCGGTGCTGGAAAACTACCAACAGGCGGACGGCACCATTCAAGTGCCCGATGTGCTGAAGCACTATATGGGCGGTATC
>DPSI01000191.1 GCA_003527165.1 Pseudomonas sp. | reverse complement strand
ACAGCGTGCCACCAGTGGCGATCAGGTCGTCCAGCAGTAATACCGAATCACCTTCGCAGAGGCTGTCTGCGTGGACTTCAAGGTAGGCTTCGCCATACTCGGTACGGTAGGAGGCAGCCAGCACGTCGGCAGGAAGCTTGCCTTTCTTGCGGAACAGGATCAGCGGTCGGTTCAGTTCGTAGGCGATAATCGAGCCAATGATGAAGCCACGGGCATCCAAAGCGCCAACATGACTGAAATCACTTTCGACATAGCGCTGAATCAGGCTGTCGGCCACCATGCGCAGGGCTTTTGGCGACTGCAACAGGGGGGTGATATCGCGGAATACCACCCCTGGTTTAGGAAAGTCGGGGACCGGGCGTATCAGTTTCTTGATGGAAAACTCGTCGAAAATCATAACGGGCTCCGGACGCGTCACGCGTCCATGTTTCCGCCCGCGAGGGCGCATAGACGGATGGAGTCGAGAATACGTACTTCCTTGCCTTCAGCTTCCAGCAGGCCGTTCGCCTGGCAACGGGTAAACACACGGGAAACGGTTTCGACCGCTAGGCCTAGGTAGCTGCCGATTTCATTGCGTGACATGGGCAGGCGGAACTGATTGGCGGAAAAGCCGCGGGCACTGAAACGCGCCGAAAGGTTGATAAGAAAGGTCGCGATACGCTCATCGGCGGTTTTCTTGGACAGCAGCATCATCATCTGCTGATCATCACGAATTTCGCGGCTCATGATGCGCATCAACTGGCGGCGCAGCTGTGGCAGCAGCACGCTGAGTTCATCGAGGCGATCGAAAGGTATTTCGCAGACCGAAGTCGTTTCAAGCGCTTGCGCAGATACCGGATAGGTCTCAGTGTCCATGCCGGAAAGTCCGACCAGTTCGCTGGGCAGATGGAAACCGGTGATCTGCTCTTCGCCGGCGTCGGTGACACTGAAGGTGCGCAAGGCTCCAGAGCGGATGGCGAAGACGGAGCTGAACGCATCGCCCTGACGGAAAAGTGTTTCTCCCTTCTTCAAGGGGCGACCGCGCTTGACGATGTCATCCAGCGCTTCCATGTCCTGCATGTTCAATGAAAGCGGCAGGCACAGGCCGGAAAGGCTGCAGTCCTTGCAATTAGCTTGCGGCAGTTTGCGGACCTTGATCGACTCGGACATTGGCGGTTCCTGAAAAACCCTACGGGACGTGTAAGATTAACTCAGGCAGACGTCATAGGCCAATTGGCACAAGGGTCGCAGGTCGGGTTCGACTGGTGTCGGGATTCAGATCGCACGGGAAAAGTGCGGAGCGGAGTATGCAGAAAAGTAGTGGTCGAACTGCATGCAGACCGAGTGAGCCAACAGGCGTCCGGCCGGCAGGATGGCGATGGCGTCTTCCTTCAGTTGGATAAGACCGTCGGCGTCCATCTGCTCCAGAGCAGGCCAACTCTTTTCGAAATAAGCTCTGAAGCTGATTCCATAATCCCTTTCGATCTCATCGAAACGCAGTTCGAATTCGCACATCAGGGCCTCGATCACCCGGTGTCTGATCTGGTCGTCTTCATTACACCGAAGCCCACGCACCGTGGCCAGCTGGCTCTGGCCCAGCGTCTGCTGGTAAAGGGTGACATCGCTGCTGTTCTGGCAGTACAGATTGCCGATCTGGCTGATCGCCGAAGCGCCCAGGCCGATCAGGTCGCAGTGGCCATGGGTGGTATAGCCTCGGAGGTTGCGTTGCAGCCTGCCGTCCTCTTGCGCCATCGCCAGTTCGTCATCAGGCAGGGCGAACTGATCCATGCCGATATAGCGGTAGCCGGCACGGGTCAGCTGTTCGACGCTGTGTTGCCACATCGCGAGTTTATTGGTCGGGGCTGGGAGCTCTGTGGGATTGATTCGCCTCTGTGCCATGTGCCGCTCAGGTAGGTGCACATAGTTGGATACAGACACGCGGTCCGGTTGCAACGCGATGACGGCATCTATCGTTCGCGCGAAACGTTCGGGTGTCTGTAGCGGCAACCCGTAGACGAGATCGATCTGTATCGTGCGGTATTGCAGGGTTCGGGCGGCCTCGATGATCGTCTGGGTCTGCTCGAATGTCTGCATTCGATTGACTGCCCGTTGCACATCCAAATCCAGATCGGGCAGGCTGATATTCACCCGATTGAAGCCAAGCTCGCGTAACAGGCCCATCGTTGGCCAGTCTGCTTCGCGCGGATCGATCTCGATGCTGAAATCGGCGTGATCATCGTCCTGCAAGCTGAAGTGCTTGCGCAGATGAGCCATCAGCTGACGCAGCTCATCATGACTGACGAAGGTTGGTGTACCCCCACCGAGATGCAACTGCTCGACCACCTGATCGGCGCCGAGATGGCAGGCGATCAGCTCGATTTCCCTCTCCAGTCGCTCCAAGTAAGGCAATGCACGACTGCGGTCCTTTGTGATGACCTTGTTACAGCGGCAGTGGTAGCAGACATTAGCGCAGAACGGCAGATGAAGGTGCAGCGAAAGCGGCCGGCCGGACTGTCGGCTACGACGCAGCGCATGCAGCAGGTCGAAGGAGCCCAGGTTGCCGCTGAAATGAAGAGGCGTCGGATATGACGTATAGCGCGGCCCAGCCTGATCGTAACGATGGATCAGATCGGCATCCCAGCGAATGGCGTCGAGCATCTCACGTTCTCGGTTGACTGCGGTGACGGAATTCTAGGGCGGGCGTAGTCGCGTAAACTTGACCTGTATCAAGCGAGTCCAGACCCTGCGGTAGCCTGCAAGACCAACGGCACGCAGAGGGAGATTTATTCGCTGAATTATGGTCGGATTAGCAAGCCAGGATTTCAATCGAATCGTACATCCGCACAGGAGAAACCCATGCACAGCCGCCAGCAAGAGATCGCTGCCGCACTCAACGTTTGCTCGCCCTTCGACGGTCCAGCAGCCGTACAGGCCGAGATTGACCGGCGCGTCGCCTTTATCCAGTCGTGCCTGCGCGAGTCCGGCCTGAAGACCCTGGTGCTTGGGATCAGTGGCGGAGTCGATTCGACTACCGCCGGCTTGCTCGCGCAGCGTGCGGTCGAAGGCATGCGCGCGGCAGGCGAGGGCGACGATTACCGCTTCATTGCCGTCCGGCTGCCCTATCAGGTTCAGCATGATGAAGACGAGGCGCAACTGGCGGTCGATACGATCAAGCCGGATGAATGCCATACGGTCAACATCGGCGCCGCCGTGCAGGGGTTGTCGCGTGCCACCGAGGCGCTTGAGGCGCTGACGCCCGAGAAACGCGACTTCGTGCTCGGCAACACCAAAGCGCGGATGCGCATGGTGGCTCAGTACACCATTGCCAACGCCCGCCAGGGTCTGGTCATCGGGACCGATCATGCGGCCGAAGCGGTAATGGGATTTTTCACCAAGTTCGGTGACGGCGCCTGCGACCTCACACCCCTGGCTGGCCTGGTCAAGCATCAGGTGCGCGAACTGGCTGCCGCGTTAGGGGCACCCGAACAGTTGGTGAAGAAGATTCCGACGGCGGATCTGGAGGAACTCTCTCCCGGTAAGCCGGACGAAGACGCACATGGCGTGAGCTATCGGGATATCGACGCCTTTCTGCAAGGCCGCCCGGTATCCGACGAGGCAGCTCGCATCATTGTCGAGACCTATGACAAGTCGGCGCACAAGCGCCAGCTACCGAAAGAGCCCTGACAGGATACGCGGCGTCGAGGCAGGCGTTCGGCCATGAGCTTCTGCCTGCGGGCTGCCTTCAGTGATGCAGGTGCTCGGGCGCATGCTGTTGGGGCGCAACGCTGCCATGACCCATCAACCATTGCTGGTGAGGACCGGGCAGCGTCCACAAGCCGAACAGAATCACCGTTATCCCACCGAGCGTCCGCACGCCGCGTTTACGTAACACAGCGGTAAGGCGCTCGGCGGCCAGGCCGGTGGCCAGAAGCACGGGCCAGGTACCGATGCCGAAGGCCAGCATCAACAGCGCGCTGTCCAGCGCATCGCCTTGGCTCGCCGCCCACAGCAGGGTGCTGTAGACCAGGCCGCAGGGCAGCCAACCCCAGAGGGCGCCGAGCAACAGTGCTCGCGGCACGCTCCTGACTGGCATGAGCCGGCTGGCAAATGGCTGAATGTAGCGCCATAAGCCTCGTCCCACCGCTTCGACACGTGTCAGGCCGCTCCACCATCCCGCCAGATAGAGTCCCATGCTGATCAGCAGCAGCGCGGCGACAATCCGCAGCGCCATCGCGGCGGGACTGTTGGCGACCGCCCAGCCAGCAAGCCCGATGAGCAGGCCTGCAGTGGCATAGCTGAGAACGCGGCCCAGGTTATAAGCGACCAGCAGACGCATGCGTTTGCCGCGCTGTTCCGCCGGAATAGCCATGGTCAGGGCGCCCATCAAGCCGCCGCACATACCCAGGCAGTGCCCTCCGCCAAGCAGGCCGAGCACCAGGGCCGACACTAGCATTGGCAGCAATTCAACCACGATCGGATTTCCCTTCGTCGCTGCCCTTGTCCGCCTGTTCGATGCCGGCGCGATGCTTGGGATCCTCCTCGTCGAACAGGATGCTATGGGCGGGGCCGTCCAGATCGTCATATTGACCGCTGTCGACCGCCCAGAAAAATACCCAGATGGCCAATGCGACCAGCACTACGGCAACGGGGATCAGAATGTAAAGCGCGGCCATAGGGGCCTCCAGAAACGGTGCGGCAAGGCAAGCCAGAGCAGGCGTGGTGCTTTATCCTACGCTAGGCAGAGCAGGTTGTCGGGTCGTGCGCTGATCTGGCAGACGGGTCAGTCGCAAGGCGTTCAGCACCACCATCAGCGAACTGGCCGACATGCCCAGCGCCGCCCATAGCGGCGTTACCCAGCCAATAGCGGCGAACGGCAGAATCAGGCCGTTGTAAAGACTCGCCCAGACAAGGTTTTCGATGATGATTCGACGGCTGCGGCGTGCCACGGCG
>DPSI01000192.1:1276-2687 GCA_003527165.1 Pseudomonas sp. | reverse complement strand
GCCCTGTTGGGGTCGGGTATCAGCGCATTCATTGTCCTGCCTATGGGCTGCTAGATCCGATGCAGCGCATCCCGCAGCGGACCGAGCAGCAGCGGCAGTGGCAGATGGACTATCCGCAAAGCAGAAGGCAGAACCGCGCATTCGTTGTGCGGTGGGTAAAGAAGCATCACGCGCTGGTTCGGCTCGAGTTGATTGCTCAATGCTGTCAGCCAGTCCTGGGGCGTTCCGGGCCACGGCGCCATCATGACCAGCAACGGCGTCGCGGCGTGGTCGTCCAGGTAGCGTGGCAACCGTTGTGGCTTTTCGCAGCGCACCACCCGCATTCCCCAGCGCATCAGCAGATTGCTCATGGCGTCGAGTGCATGGATGTCCTGGGAGGCCACCACCGCAGTGCGGTTTTCGAGCAGGGCGGTAAGCGGGTCATGGTTGCCACCTGCATCCTGGACAGGAATGGCGAAGCTGAAGCAGCTGCCTCGACCCGGTGCGCTCTGCACATCGATCTCGCCACCCATCATTTCCACCAGCTCCTTACTGATAACCAGCCCCAAACCACTACCGCCATAGCGGCGAGTGGTGCTGGAATCACCTTGGGCGAAGGAGACGAACAGCTGTGCGAGCACTTCGGTGCGCATGCCAATGCCGCTATCGGTCACCGAGAAGACCAGCTTTCGTGCATCTGCCGGTCCCTGGGACTCGACTTCGAGCATGACGCAGCCGTTCTCGGTGAATTTCAGTGCATTGCTGAGCAGGTTCAACAGCACCTGCTTGAGTCGGGTCGGATCGCCCCGTACCCGCCGTGGCACGCCTGCCGCGAGGCTCGCATGCAGCCGGAGCTCCTTTTCCAGGGCCTGAGCCGTGAACAGGCTGATAGTGTCGGAAACCAGCGCTTCGAGGTCGTATTCGATATCTTCCAGAACCAGCTTGCCGGCACCGATTCGGGCGTAGTCAAGAATGTCGTTGATCACCGACATCAACGAGGCGCTGGAGCTGGAAATGGTGTCGAGATAGAAGCGCTGATTACGGTCCAGCGAGGTTTCGCGCAGCAGCTGCAGCATGCCGAGCACACCGTTGAGCGGCGTGCGGATCTCATGGCTCATTTTCGCCAGGAAGCGGCTTTTGGCCTGGTTCTCGCTCTCCGCTCGGGCGGCGGCCTGACGTGATCGGAACCCTTCCTCCTTGAGCAGATTGATCCGGTCGGCAAGCCCGATGGACAGGGTGATCAGCTCGAAGGCGATGCCGGCCTTGACGATGGACGAGCCGTACAAACCGAACAGGTTAAAGCCCAGGGACCCAGCCGTAACGATGGCGAAGGTCACTAGCAGTACGCCCCATGCCAGCGTGTAGTAGAGACCGTAGCGAACACCGCGACGCCAAACGAACGCACCGGTCAGCAACAGGCCGATGGAGGCCA
>DPSI01000192.1:447-1098 GCA_003527165.1 Pseudomonas sp. | reverse complement strand
AATCACCATCACACTGGCCAGAATGCTCCAGGTCTGCAGGTCGAGGATCAGCCCGGACAGCAACGCGCCGAACGATATCAGGAACGCCACACGCAGCGCGAAATCGAGTCGCGGAAAGTGCTCGCGAGTATGCAAGAAGTGACGGCTGAACTGGATCGAGATCAGGCAGTGACTGAGCATCAGCGCATAGATGCCCAGGGCGACAAAACCGCCATCATCGCTCAGCCATTTAACCAGCAGACCATCGAAGCTGAGCGCAAACAGTCCGACATTCAGGTTGTAGACCAGGTACCAGAAATAGGCCGGCTCGCGAAGCGATAGAAGCAGGAAGAGGTTGTAGCAGAACATCGCGAAAAGCACGCCGTAGAAGGCGCCCGCGAGGCCCATCGAGTCCTCGGCCGCCGCCGCGTTGGCTTCATAGCTGCTGAAATACAAGGGCACATAGACGGTGCTGGTGCTCTGCACCCGTAGCAACAGCGTCGAGGTGCCAGGTGCCAGATCGACCGGAAACCAGAAGTTACTGACTTTGACCGAACGCTCATCGAAGGGATGGCTGTCGCCGGATTGCTGGCGGCTTATGCTGCCGTCCGGCTGACGCAGATACAGTTCGACGTGATCAAGCAGCGGGTAGTTGATCTCGACGAAGCCGCC
>DPSI01000192.1:0-173 GCA_003527165.1 Pseudomonas sp. | reverse complement strand
GTTGATCTCGACGAAGCCGCCAATGGACGTGCTCAACTGGTTGTTCAGATCGACGCGAAACCACCAGACGTCGTTGTTCTTGCCCTTGTTGGCATGCGTGCCGGCGACCTGCTCAAAAGTTTTCTCCGGCAGGCTGAACACTTCGGCTACGTCCAGTTCGGCGGCAGGGTCCC
>DPSI01000202.1 GCA_003527165.1 Pseudomonas sp. | reverse complement strand
CGCAATACTTCGTCTTGATGACACCCTACGCGGTGACCCTGGCGGTGATGATCTGGGTCGCCAGCAGCAAGAGCGTGACCGGCAACCAGCCGGGTGCGTTGGGGATTCCGTTCATTCGGGAGGAGCGGCGTTGAGGACTCTTTAGGAAGGGACCTTGGTGACGAGCAGGATTGCCTCGTGGCCATGGGGCTCCCGCTCGGCTGCGCGATGGGATCGCTTCACACAATGCCGTCCCGCCGCGTCTTCGGAGCAAGCGGAATCATGTCTGGCGATCGAGCGGGTGGCCGCATAGCGCTGCGCTCCGCGAGAAGCTGCCTTGGCGATGCTCAGCGATCGCGGTTGGAGGAGTCGCGCGTACGCATCGAATCGTCCACCGGCGCGGGGGCGGTGGCGGGCTCTTCGGCAGTGGCGGGTTCCGCCCCTGGCTCACTCGACGGTACGGCGGCAGGCGAGTCATCGCTTTGCGATGCGCCGCGGCAGGTCAGCTCGGCGAAAGGCTCGTCAGGTGAATAGTCACCCGGTACACGTTCCACGCGCTGGGTATTCGGGCTCACGGTGAAAACGGGCGGGGCGGAAGTATCGGCCCGCGCGTCGTCAGGGACATGGAATTCGCAGGTCACCGTGTCACCCGTCTTGTTCATGACCTTGACCGCCCGTATTCCCACCAGCTCACCGCCTGCCTCGGTGGTCGAAGTCGGCACGCCCATGGCGCTGACTTCGATATCCAGGCCGTTGAGGTGGGTAACCACCTCGGGCTTCGGCGTCTGGGCGAACACAGCTGGCGCGCAAAGCGCCAAGCCGAGGGCGGTGAGCAGTGGCTTGGTCATGGGAACCTCCTTGAATCGTGTGTGCTTAGAAGGGATCGATGGGCGAGGGTTCGGTTCCCGCTCCGTGGATTGATTGCAAAATGATAGGGACGATTCATGAACCCGAGGCGGAGTGGCGTTGGTATCGCTTTGCTCAACCCATCCCGGGTCATGATCTACCTGGACGGTCTGAGGCTCCGGGCGTAGAGGGCCTTGCCGCCCGTCGAGGTCGTCCCGCGGGTTTCCAGCTCGAAGCGCTTTGGCTGGGACTTGATCAGGTCGCTGAGTTTCTTGAAGCCGTAGAGGCGGGGGTCGAAAGCAGGGCGGAGCTTGCTGATATTGGAGCCCAGCAGGCCCAGCTGGACCCAATCGTCCTCGTCGTCCGCTATGTCGCTGAGCACCTTGGCAATGAAGTCCACCGGCACCTTCTGCGATTTGACCTGGGCACTCTTGTCGGCGGCTTTGGTGTCTTCCTCTGGTTTCTCGGCAGCGGCTTGCGCGGGCACCTTTTCGCCATTGCTCGGCGGCTCCTGGGGGGTCTTGGGCGCGTCGGCACGGAGGATTTCGGTGTAGATGAACTTGTCGCAGGCGGAGACGAATGGCGAGGGCGTTTTCTGTTCGCCAAAACCATAGACGGTCAGGCCTTCCTCGCGCAGGCGAGCGGCCAGACGAGTGAAATCGCTGTCGCTGGAGACCAGGCAGAAACCGTCGAAACGCCGGGTGTAGAGCAGGTCCATGGCGTCGATGATCAACGAGCTGTCGGTGGCGTTCTTGCCGGAGGTATAGGCGAACTGCTGGATCGGCTGTATCGAATAATCAAGCAGCACCTTCTTCCAACTGCCGAGGTTGGGCTTGGTCCAGTCGCCGTAGATGCGTTTGACGCTGGCGACGCCGTACTTGGCGATTTCCTCGAAGAGGCCCTCGACGATAGCGGCTGGCGCATTGTCGGCGTCGATCAGTACGGCGAGGTGGATCTGTTGGCGGATGCTGCTGGGCTTGGCGGCCATGAGGTTGTCCCTGAGTGGGGTTTCGTCGACCTTAACGTCTGTGATGGGGCGACGACCAGAGGCAATGGGTCGCTTGGGCTCGGCGCAAGCGGACCGAACCCTAAGCCGGGCGGTGTGGCGTCTCGTGCCGGTTATTGCGGAATGACGCCGAATCCTCGCGCCATCAGCGTCGCCAACAGCGGGATCAGTAGCAGGGCGAGCAATTCGATGCGGATGATCAGCTTCACCCAGCGGGCGCTGGCTGGACCGATGGTCGGGACTTGGCCGGTTTTCAGCGCCGGCCGCCACTTGAGGAACGTGACGGTGGGGTAGATGGACAACAGGGCGACGACCACGAACAGTCCGACCTTGGCGTGAAAGAAGCTGTTGTTGAGGTAGTAGTCCATACCCTTGCCGTAGCGCATGGCGCGGGCGGCGCCGGTGATCAGCACCAGGCCGGCGACGACGCCGAATGCGGTATCGGCGCGGAACAGGCTGCGCGCGCGCTTGAAATCCAGCGGCTGGCGGAACAGTTGATGCTCCAGAACCAGCAGCGCAAAGAGCAGAAAGATCGCCACGAAGTGCAGGTAGGCGGCGACGGCATAGGCCATTTTTCAAGGTCCTTTAGATGGGGTTGCGGCGGCTGCGGCATGGGCCGAACTGAACCATTGCTGCTGGTGCTGCAGGCGTCGAGCGATGGTGCCCAGGCAGATGCCCCGCAGCAGCATGAAGGCGAGAAAGGCCAACCACAATCCGTGATTGCCCATTGTCCGTAGCAGCCAACCCAATGGTAGCGAAATCGCTACGGCAAGGAGCATCGCGTTGCGCATTTCGCGCGCACGGGTGGCGCCAATGAACAGGCCGTCGAGCAGATAGCTCCAGACGGCGACCAGGGGCAGCGCGGCCAGATATGGCAGGTAGGTGATTGCCGTTTCGCGCACGGCGGGGATATCAGTCTGCAGGCCGATGAACAGCTCGCCGCCGAGCAGGAAGAAAAGGCCGAAGGCAAGACTGGCGAGCAGTGACCAGCCCCCTGCGACGGTGAG
>DPSI01000040.1 GCA_003527165.1 Pseudomonas sp. | reverse complement strand
GCTGATAGATAGAAGGGATCGAGAGGCATGAACGGCTCCGGCTAAATTGCCGGGCAGTATAGCCAGCAAGGCCCCGTGAGGTCAGTCCGACGTATCTGCGCCGCTGACGCTAGCGCTTGCTCGGAAGCCGCGAGAGAGGATGCGCGAGGCTTCGGCCGAACCCTGTGCAGCAGCCTGCTCCAGCCAGTGACGTGCCTTGGACAATTCGCGATATTGCCCTTGGCAATACAGCTGGCCCAGCTCGAGCTGGGCTTGGCGGTCGCCGGCTCGAGCGGCCTGGCGCAACAACTCGAAACCGATGCGACGGTCACGCTGGCTGTCGCAGTCATGGCAGAGCAGCCGACCCAGGCGGCTCTGTGCTTCGACCACACCTTTGAGTGCTGGCTGCTTGAGCATCCGGCCGGCGATACGTTTGACGCTCTGGGTCTGTCCTAGACGTTGGCTGTCCAGCAGCCACAACGCCATGCGCATCGGCAGGCGTGGAGAAGATGAAGTGCTCTCGACCGAAGTCGAGGCAAGAGGACGCGTTCTCATGGTCACCGAAAGCTTCGGGGGGACAAGGGCGCGCACTCTACTCCTTTTTTCACAGAGTTAAAGTCTTGCAAAAAACTAAAAAAAGCGAACCAACTCACATAAAAAATTAATCCACAGAAGCTGTGGATAACTCGGTGGACAAACAGGTTACACATTTCGCCAGCGCCTATGTTTAGTGGCCTGCGGTTAAACTGGCGTTTTTTTCACCAATGAAAAATTTCTTTATTTTTCAGCAAGTTATTATCGATCTATGGGCCAGCGAGGTTTGCGACGGTTTGTCATAAGCGCTTGACAAGGCGCCCCGACGAATGTGCACAAGTTTGGCGCAGCATGCGCAAACCGCCCTCCTCAAGCGCTTCAATGCGATTCGGCACAGCTAGATCGGGAACTTTCCAACCCATGACCGGTCGTCGGCTGCGCCAGTCCAGAGCACGTCGCATCTGCACATCGACCGGCTTATGCTTACGCATCGTTCACTAGTGGATGGGTCATGACGAAGCGGCGAAAACTCCTGGTCTGGATGCTCGCAGGCCTGGTCCTGCTCACCCTTGGCAGCGGCGTCTATGCTGGGCTCTGCTGGCAACAGCTCAAGCGCGAGCTTGGCATCGTTGGGCTCGACGTCAGCGGCGTGCGGCTTTCATCCGATTACGTCGAAGTGCGACAGATTGTCCTGATCCGGCAACCATCAGACGACGAAAGGCTCTCCCTGACAATCGATACCCTGCGCCTCGGCATTGAACGCTGGTGGCGGCCGCTGCCGCTACGGTCACTGAGCATCGATCACCTCGACGCACAATGGCAACCGGCGCCCGGCAAGGACGACGAGGATGAGCCCTTGACCTTGCCCGACCGCCAGCAATTGGAGCACTGGGCAGCCTGGGTGCCTCGCAACGGGCATATCGCTTCGCTCGCCGTAGCCCTGCCCTGCGCAAGCGGGATCTGCAAAGAACAGGGAGAGATGAGCTGGCAGCACGCGGGTGAAGAAGCGCTGCCGGCCACGCTGAGTCTGCAGCTACGACGCCACGCGCATCGCTTGGTATTGGCGCTGAACGCCTACGAACAAGCCAACGAAACCCATGTGGATCTGCAGTTGCAGCTGGACGACTGGCAGCGCCTATCCATGCAAAACCAGCTGGCGTCGGATAACGACATAACACTGTGGCGCGGCACGCTGGCCATGAGCGAGCTGCCGGAAGCGCCATGGCTGCTGGAGTGGCTGGGCGAATGGCTGGCCTACGAACCGCCATCCCTGCCGGAGCTGCCCGAGCAGATGCGCATCGGTGCCGGCTGGGCACTTCATGTCGATACGGAGCATCTGGCAGGCGGATGGAACGTCCTGGATGGCGAGCTTCGTCTCTCAGCCAACCTGCCTGCGCCCTGGCCGGTGGTGGGCATCGGCCAGTTGCAGGGGCAGCTGGACGTGACCGCCAAAGCTGACCGCGGCACATGGATCCCCACCGAGCTGGGTGCCGATCTGCAGCTGCGGCCGGCGGCGGCGCTGATCCCCGAGTTTCCCGCACAACTACGCCCCGACGCGCTCAGTCTGCAGATCACGCCAGCACCCGCCAGCCAATCGACGTCAACGCTGCCTTTGAAGGTCCAGCTAGCCGCCAGCGGCCCCACGCCTCTCACACTGGACGGCCAGTTCATGCTCCAGACCACCGCGCCCTACGCGCTGTCGTTCGAACAGACCCGACTGCGCCTGCAGAGCGCTGAGCTCTTGTTGCCGGAAACGAGTCTCAAAGGTCTTGAGTCCGATCTACGCCTGCATGGCCGCGCCTCTGCAGAAGCCGCTGTCATTCGGCTCGACAAGGGTTCACAGATTGCCCTGGCTCGCTTGAGCAGCGGCACCGAGCTGGTGGCGAATAAGCTGCAGCTGAATCTGTCCGGTCTGGGTATCGACGCAAGCTTCGTCGATCCCCAGGAACTGCTGGTCGAGGGCCAAGCCGCGATGACCATCGCCGAACTCAGGCATCCGGCCTTGCGTCCACAG
>DPSI01000219.1 GCA_003527165.1 Pseudomonas sp. | reverse complement strand
TCGACCGGAGCGATCCGGTGTACCGTGCGCAAGCCTCTGCGCTGGGCGATCAGATCGGCCAGGAGTGGGGGCTGAACTACCGAGTTCGCGCACGCCACGGTGGCCAGGATCCGCTGCTGTTCTTGGATCTGCGCAACGTGCGCGGTTGGATCAAGGCCAACAGCGCCGGCAAGTCGGTGCTCAACCTCTTCGCCTACACCTGCGGGGTCGGCCTCTGCGCGGCCGCCGGTGGCGCCCTTGAGGTGTGCAATCTGGATTTTGCCGAAAGCAATCTCGCAGTCGGTCGCGAGAACGGCGCCCTCAACCCGGAGCTGGCACCGATGCAGTTCATCCAGTCGGATTATTTCCCGGCGATCCGCCAGCTCGCCGGCATGCCGATCCCGCAGCGACGCGGACGCCAGCTCCCAGACTACCCGCGCCTCTCACCGAAGCAGTTCGATCTGGTGCTACTCGACCCACCCGCCTGGTCGAAAAGCGTGTTCGGCACGGTCGATCTGCTACGCGACTACCAGAGCCTGCTGAAACCAGCCTTGCTCGCCACGGCCGAACACGGCGTGCTGATCTGCTGCAACAACCTGGCAAAGGTCAGCCTGGAAGACTGGCGTGAACAGGTCCTGCGTTGCGCGACGAAGGCCGGACGACCGGTGCGTGACTGCCAGGTGCTGTCGCCGGCGCTCGACTTCCCTTCGATCGATGGGCGACCGCCATTGAAGGTCCTTGCGCTGCAATTGTGACGCGGGCAAAACACCGGCACCGCCGAGGAACCCGCATGTCATGCCATACTCCAAGGCAGTCCACCGTCCGGAATGTAGGTCCGCATGCCCAACGGAATGAAGCGCGCGCTCATCGGCCTGATGACCGCACTGGTCTGCTATTGCCTCCTCGGCTTCCTGATCCTGCCTGGTGTCGCCCAGCGTGTCGTCAACCAGCAGCTGATCCAGTACGCCACGGTATCGGCACGCCTGGAGCGAATCGAATTCAACCCCTTCAGTCTCGAGCTGACGCTATTCAACCTGCGCCTCGGCGAGGCAGATCAGCCACAGCTCGGCTTCGAACGCCTCTATCTCGATCTTGAGTGGAGCAGCCTCTGGCGCCGCGCCCTGCAGATCGAAGATATCGAACTGATTCAGCTGCACAGCGAAGTGGTCTTCGACAAGGACGGCGAGCTCAACCTGACGCAGCTGTTCGACCTCCCACCGGCAGAGGAGCAGCCGGAAGAGGTCGAGGAACAACCCTTCGCGCTACGCATTGGTCGGCTTCAGCTGGTGGAGGGCTCGGTCCGCTTCGCCGATCAACGCCCCGAGGAGCCCATCGATTTCGTCCTCGATTCGCTCAACTTCGAGCTGCTGAACTTCGCCACCCGTTCGGATGATGCCGCCGACGCGGTGCTGGTCGCAACCGGCCCCAGCGGGGCGCGGGTGGACTGGACCGGGCAATTCAATCTGGCACCGGTCAGTTCGTCCGGCCAGTTGAAAATCAGCAACCTGCTGCTGAAGGACTTCTGGGCCTACGCCCATGACGCCGTACCGCTGCGCCTGCAGGAAGGCCGGCTGAATTTTGCCAGCGACTACAGGCTCGACCTTGCCGAGCGCACCGAGTTGCAGCTGAGCGACCTGAATGCGCAACTGGCGCCGCTCAAGCTCGACACCGCCGATGGACAGCCACTGGTTCGGCTGGAGAGCCTGGAAATCAGCGAAACGTCGCTGGATCTGGCAAAGCAGCAGGTCGTCATCGGCAAGCTGCGCAGCCGTGCGCTGGAAACCTGGGTGGCTCGGGAGCGCGACGGCGAGCTGAACTGGCAGAAACTGCTGCCCCCGTCGACAACCACCGAGGCCAGCCAGAACCTGGAACAGACGCAAAACACAGAACCAACCCAACCGCCGGCAATGGAGGAAGGCGACGCGCAGAGCCAGGATGCCTGGCAGGTCCTGCTGCGTGACGCTCAGCTGCGCAACTACCAAATACACCTCAGCGATCGCATGCCGGAGCAAGAAGTCGCTCTGGAACTGGGGCCACTGAATCTCGACGTGTCCGATTTCGACAGTCAGGGAAGCTCACCCTTCAATCTGGAACTGAACACCCGCGTCGGCAACCAGGGCACCCTGCAGGCAGCGGGGCAGCTGCAGCTGAAACCTGGCACAGGCAGGTTGAACATCAGTACGCAGGATATCGACCTGCGCATCGCTCAGGCGTACCTGACCCCTTTCGTCCATCTTGAATTGCGCAGCGGAATGCTGGCCAGCCAGCTGGACCTCGAGCTGACCGGCACCGACCCATTGATGTTCAATCTCGGCGGGACAGCCGAAATTACCCAGCTGCATACACTGGATACCATCAAAAACCGCGACTTCGTCAAATGGCAGCGTCTGCAACTCGGCGGGTTGGCGTACCAGCATCCCACGCAGCTACAGATAGAACGCATCGACCTGACCCAGCCCTACGCGCGCTTCATCATCAACCCCGACCTCACCACCAATATCAATGACCTACTGGTGGACAAATCGACCCCGGACGACAGCAACGCCGCGACCGACACGACGGAGCAGGCGGAACCAACGGCCATCCGCATCGGTGGAATTTCCATCGATGATGGCTCGGCCAATTTTTCCGACCTCAGTCTGCGCCCCCCCTTCATCACGGCGGTGCAGGAACTCAATGGAAAAATTGGCAGGATCGATAACCAGGCGCAGCAGCCGGCCACCGTCGACGTCGAGGGCAAGGTCGACCGCTATGCGCCCGTGAGCATCACGGGGAGCCTCACGCCTTTCGATCCGTTGCAAAGCCTTGATATCGCCACCCGCTTCAGGCAGGTCGAACTGACCACCCTTTCGCCCTACTCCGGCAAGTTCGCCGGTTACCGCATCCGCAAGGGCCGCCTTGATCTGGACCTTCACTACCGCATCCAGCAGGGCCAACTGAACGCCGAAAACAAGGTAGTGCTGCAGCAGCTGCAGCTCGGCGAGCAAGTAGACAGCCCCGAAGCCGTCGATCTGCCGGTACGGCTGGCCGTCGCGTTGCTGAAGGACAGCCGTGGCACGATCTCCCTTGAGCTGCCGGTTCAGGGGGACCTCAACAATCCACAATTCGATGTCATGCCCATCGTCTGGCAGACATTGCGCAATCTGGTGACGCGGGCGGTCAAGGCACCTTTCAAATTTCTTGCCGGCTTGGCCGGCGGCGATCAGGACGACCTGAGCCAGGTTTTCTTCGCCCCAGGCAGCAGCGAGCTTGATCAGCAGGCACGCGGCAATCTCGATACCCTGGGTCGCGCACTGCAGGAGCGCCCGGTGCTGCGCCTGGAAGTCGAAGGCCAGAGCTCACCGCAGGCTGACGGACCGCTACTGGCTGAACAGTGGCTGCAGCGCGAATATCAGGAAACCTGGTACAAGGTGCTGCAACGTCGAGGTGACAAAGTGCCTGCCGATGCAGCACAGCTGGAAATCGGTGAGGAAGACAAGGCCGCCATGCTGGAAGGCATCTACCGCAGCCGGCTCGGACAACAACCGCCGGCACAGTGGAACGAGCTCGATGAGCAGGAGCGTAGCGAGAGGATGCGCGACGCGGTAGTGGCCAGCCGAGCGGACAACACCGCACTGTTGAGCCGGTTGAGTCGCGCCCGTGCTGCCTCGATCAAAGACTATCTGGTCGACCAGACGGGCCTCGACGATTCGCGGGTCTATCTGCTGGATACCGGCATCGCTCAAACCGAAGAAGATCGGATCCCCACTTCATTGCATCTGGGAAGCGAATGACATGCCAGCCTCCGTTCGGCACGCCTCGCTAATCATTCTGGCGCTTGCGGCCCCGTTGTCGCAGGCGGAAACGCTGCGCTGTGGCAGCCAGCTGGTCAGTACCGGCGACAGGGCATTCGAAGTTGAACGAAAGTGCGGCACTCCCCTGCAACGGGGTCTGATCGGTTACACGCTCGGCCCCAACGCCAGGCAGGAACTGGTCAGAGAGGAGTGGCTTTACGGGCCTAACAACGGCATGTTCAACATCCTCACCTTCGAAGGCAATCGGCTGATACGCATCGAGTCCCGCCGCGCTCGTTGAACGGAAAGGATCCCCATGTTTCCCGCGCCCCCCCTGGTTTTGCTGAGTCTGCTCCTGTTCGCCTGCGGCGCCCAGGCGTCCTCCACTCATCGCTGCGGCAGCGCACTGGTCAGCCTCGAAGCTTCCACCAGCGAGGTCAGGGACAAATGCGGCGTGCCCACTAGCGCCTCTCTGGTGGGCTACAAGGAAGTCGTCGATGAATATGGCTTTCGTCATGAAGTCCGAGTGCGAGAATGGATCTATGGGCCGACCAACGGGATGTACCATTTTCTGCGCTTCGAAGGGAATCGCCTGCGCCGGATCGACAGCCAGCGCGGCCGCTGAAAGGGCATTAAAAACCCCACTCGAAGGTGGGGCTTTTGATTACGCCGCTGTTGTGACGACAGCGTTCGTTTTAGTCGGCGGCTTTCAGGCCATCTGCCGATACGTCGCGCACACCTTCGATTGACTTGGCCTTGTTGATCGCAGCTTCACGCTCGGCCTCGGTGGCTACGGTGCCGGACAGCGAAACAACGCCATCCTTGGTTTCGACCTCAATGTCCATACCCGGGGTAGCGTCTTCGGCCAGCAGGGACGATTTCACCTTGGTGGTGATCCAGGTATCGGACGTAGCGTCGCCTGCCTCTTTCATGGTGTCGTTGGTGGCCAGCATGACGGTATCAGCCTTATCCAGCGCTGGGGTGGTGTCGGCGAAAGCGGCACCTGCCATCGGCAGGCTCAGTGCGGCGGCGACGGCGGCAGCGGTAAGAGAGTTCTGGATCATGTTCATAATGGCACTCCTATTTTTCTTCAGATGTCTACGGCATCAACTCCTACCGCAGATTCACAACTCATACCGCAAGCGACATGCCATTTTTTGCCTGCAATAAAAACCTTCAAAATCAACGACTTGCGAATTCAGGTAGCTGAAGGCCACTAGCACACTGCATGTTTTAGTCTGGAGGAAGCGTGCAACTTGCAATCAAGTCGACACTCGCCCAAGCGCCTATTACCGGTTGTGCAGCGTTTGCATGACATGAAAAACGAAAAAAGGACCCCGAAGGGCCCTTTTCGTTTACCGCTGTTGCGTTTAAGCGCCAGAAGCTTCGGCAGCCGCCACGTCCTTGATGGACAGCTTGATACGGCCGCGGTTGTCCACGTCCAGCACCAGTACTTTCACTTCCTGACCTTCCTTGAGGACATCGGTGACCTTCTCAACCCGCTGATCGCTCAGCATCGAGATATGCACCAGACCATCCTTGCCCGGCAGGATGTTGACGAAGGCGCCGAAGTCGACGATGCGCTCGACCTTACCGACGTAGATCTTGCCGATCTCAGCCTCGGCGGTAATGCCCAGGACACGCTGCTTAGCGGCTTCGGCAGCTTCCTTGGTTTCGCCAAAGATTTTGATCGAGCCGTCGTCTTCGATATCGATCGAGGCCTTGGTTTCTTCGCAGATGCTGCGGATGGTGGCGCCACCCTTGCCGATCACGTCACGGATCTTGTCCTGATCGATCTTCATCGCAATCATCGTCGGAGCATTGGCTGATAGCTCGGTACGCGACTGAGCGATCACCTGATTCATTTGACCGAGGATGTTCAGGCGCGCTTCCAATGCCTGACCCAACGCGATTTCCATGATCTCTTCGGTGATGCCCTGGATCTTGATATCCATCTGCAGCGCGGTCACGCCCTTGGCGGTACCGGCCACCTTGAAGTCCATGTCGCCCAGATGATCTTCGTCACCCAGGATGTCGGTCAGAACGGCAAACTTTTCGCCTTCCTTGACCAGGCCCATGGCGATGCCGGCGACCGGTGCCTTCATCGGCACACCGGCGTCCATCAAGGCCAGTGAAGCGCCGCAGACCGACGCCATCGAGCTGGAGCCGTTGGACTCGGTGATTTCCGAGACGACGCGGATGGTGTACGGAAATTCTTCAGCGCTCGGCAGCATGGCGGCAACGCCACGGCGAGCCAGGCGACCATGACCGATCTCACGACGGCCGGTGGCGCCCATGCGGCCACATTCGCCCACCGAATACGGCGGGAAGTTGTAGTGCAGCATGAAGGGATCTTTCTTCTCGCCTTCCAGGGTATCGAGCAACTGGGCGTCGCGGGCGGTACCCAGGGTCGCTACCACCAGTGCCTGGGTTTCGCCACGGGTGAACAGCGCCGAACCGTGGGTCTTATCGAGCACACCAACTTCGATGTTCAGGCCACGTACGGTACGGGTGTCACGGCCATCGATACGCGGCTTGCCGTTGACGATGTTCTCGCGCACGGTGCGGTATTCGATTTCGCCAAAGGCGTCCTTGACCTCACCAGCGGTAGGCTGCCCCTCTTCCCCGGAAAACTTGGCGACGATCTGATCACGCAGCTCGCCCAGGCGCGCATAGCGGTCCTGCTTGAGGGTGATGGTGTAAGCCTGGGAGATCGCCTCGCCGAACTCGCTGCGAATCGCGTCGAGCAGCTGAGTGTTTTCCGCTTTGGGCTGCCAGTCCCAGGTTGGCTTGGCCGCTTCGGCCGCCAGCTCGGTAACGGCTTGGATCACGGCTTGGAATTCGTCATGGGCGAAAAGTACGGCGCCGAGCATCTGATCTTCGGTCAGCTCTTTGGCTTCGGATTCGACCATCA
>DPSI01000333.1:2356-2929 GCA_003527165.1 Pseudomonas sp. | reverse complement strand
ACATGCGCGCGAACTGTTCTTGCCGCAGCCCGGTGACGTCGCGGCGTAGGCGCTTGGCGGCATTGCCTATGCTGAGGCTCCCAGCGAGCAGCTGTTCTTGAATATCACTGAGTATCGCCTGGCGCTGCTCGATTTCATCGCTCATATCAGCCCCCATGCGCGAAGCCGCCGGTCCAGGTCTTTCAATGGAATGCGCGGGTGATTCATCGTCTGCTCGGGTAGGCCAAGCGCTTGTAGCAGGTCGGGCAGGGCACGCAGTTGTTGTGCGTATTGTTTGAGCTCATGGTGGAGCTGTTGTGGGTCGATCCATTCCGCGAGCGTATTGCAGGCAGCCAGCCAATCGACATTGCCGGCTAGTTCGATCTCTCCGGGCCATTTGGTTGTGCGAGTGATGCCTTCATCATCCATGACCATGGGTGCCAAATCGTAGATGGGAGCGAGTCGCAAACCTCTCTCGTCTCGCAGTACCGCGGTGTTGCGGCCATGGTTGTCGTTATTACCAAGGATGTGATTGAGCAGGTCGCGGCGCAGGTCGGCGTGGTCCTGGGTGAAGGGCAGGTTGTGCGCCTTGGC
>DPSI01000333.1:781-2225 GCA_003527165.1 Pseudomonas sp. | reverse complement strand
GTTCGCTCAATAAGCGGGGGATCTCCTCCTGCTGACCGGCGGCAATCCAGATCTTGGTTAGAGTACCAATCGCATCAGTGTGCAGCATGAAACTACCAGGGCGGGTTATGCCTGCAAGGGAGTAGATGGACTCTACGGCCAGGCGATTCACCCCTTCGCCAGTAACCTGTCGATCAAAACGTTGCATCCACAAGCTCGGCTTTCCCGCTTCTTCCAGGGCGAGGCCCTGGTGGGCTACGGTTTCGATGCCGAGCCGGTTGAGAGCCTGGTAGTAGCAGTATTCGCTACGCAGGATGTTCCGGTCGGTTTCGCTCCCTCTGTTGCGTGGGAACTTGACGAACCAGTGTTGGTGAACCTCTTCATCTGCCAGGCTGGCATCGGGATAGAGTAATCCTTGGGTGCCCTCGGCCAGCAGCAGTTTGGGTGCTTCACCCCCTGCGCCTGTCGCACCTCCGATGGCAGCGCCTTGCTCGTACGCGTATTCGAGAAAACGGGTATCCCGAGAGACCACCTCTTCTCTGGAAAAACCGATGGCAGGCGCCCCTGCCATGGCTTCTACTGCTTCCTTTACGCGCAAGTGACCGATGGGGGCAGGGGTGCAACGGGCGAGCAAAAGCAAATCGGCCTGCATGGTTTCAGCTGCAGATATGGCCAGGCGCTCGAGCAAAAACCGCCGCGCCGCGCCGGCTGGAAGCAAGTCGTGAACAAAGGCCGGGACTTGGGGCTCGCGATATGCGTCCCAGGCCAGCGGCAGGGTGGCGCTAACGGCCTGTGAGGTATGACAGCCCAGGTTATCCAGATGGCTCGCCAGGTATTCGGTCAAATAACCGAAGCTGCAGGGACTGGCTAAACCTGCCTCAGGGATATTGAAGCTCAACTGCATCGCATCGTGCCAGTTTCCGTGCAGATAAAGCTGTAGTGTTAGTTTATGCATCGCTTATCACCGGTATTTTAATGCCGTTAAATCTAGCGAACGCTCAGTTGAAAGGCAATTTAATGCCGTTAGTGCGTGGATCAGCCGTTAAATGGGTATTTAACTGCCGGAACGCGTGACGGCTAGAGGTTATGGCGAAAGCGCTTCCCTGAAGCGAGCATTTTTAAACGGCAACTAGCCTGCATTGACGCGGGGTCCCTGCTACAGACGCGGTCCGATGTAGGCTTCTAACCTGTGGGTTGGGCCGCTGGGGACTAATCGGCTTGGCGGTCTGATTTATCAGCAGCGACGGGTTGGGCAGACTGAGCAGGAACAGCTTTGATTGGTGGGGGCTGGGTTTCCAGGCGGAGATTTCAGTCATTGAAATTTAAAAGCCTCGCCCGGGGCGGGCATCCCACAGGCAGACCATTGCTGAGGCCGCACCAATCTTGTAGGAGGCGCCCCCGCAGCGAAAGCGGTCGTTCTTACAGCTCAAAATCAAAAGCTTCGCCCCGAGGGCGGGCCTCCCAC
>DPSI01000333.1:0-634 GCA_003527165.1 Pseudomonas sp. | reverse complement strand
CCGAGGGCGGGCCTCCCACAATCAGCTGCCTGAGGACGGCGAACCAGGTTGATGCGCTAGTCCGTCGTCTTGTAGAAAGACTTTCCGACTCGGGCGATGTGATCGTTCAGCTGCGGGTTGTCGAGCTGATGATGCAAGGACAAATCAATCTTGTAGGGTAGGAGAAGGTCATCCAAGGCCAGTTCGATGTTGAGCAGGTCTTGATATGAGAGCTCATTGCCTTTCAATGTCAGATCGATATCCGAACCGGGCCGGTAGCTGCCCTTGGCACGGGAGCCGTGAAGGATCGCTTCGCTAATTTTCGGAAACAGCCGATGTGTTTGGCGGATCGACTCCACATTTTTATCTGATAAGCCGGAATCGTGCAGATTCATGCGCTTGGCTCGACGCGGCTGAGCAGTATCTGCTGTAGCGCTTTGAGCAAGGGATGGTGCTGCGACCGAATGTTCATCAGGATCGCTTCGGCGGTTTCTTCGTTGTATGTGTGTGAAGTCCGATTGCGGTCCGTGAGCATTTGCATCCAGGCATGGCCATCGCTGATCAAGCCCTTGCTAAATGCTTCGCGAATGGTATCGCGCGAACCGACGATGCCATCGATGCCTTGCCAGACAAGGAACTCCTTTAGCGTATTCCA
>DPSI01000271.1 GCA_003527165.1 Pseudomonas sp. | reverse complement strand
TGGGCGTCGTTTTGGCGCTGATTTGGGCGCGCCTGACCAGACCGTTCGGCACGCAATGGGCGGCGCGACGCCTTGCGCGTAGCGGTTGGCTCAGCCTGTCGCGCCTAACACTGGCAAAGCAGAAGCAGGATTACGACAGCGTCGCCTCAGAAGTCATCGATCGCACCGCACAACTGCTGCCGCGTCTTGGCCAGCTGAGTGACTATGGTCTGGCGCTGCATGACGCCACCCGCGAATTGCGGATCTGCTTCCGCCTGCTGGAACTCAAACAACTGCAACTGCCCGCAGCGATCCAGCAGCAGCTTCAGCCGACCCTGCTCGCCGCGCACGACTATTTCCAGCGCTGCGCAAAAACCCGTCACCCAGCGCCTGCACCGAACAGCCTGCGCCTGCTGCTGGACGACTGCCTGCAGCAGCTACTGCCGCTGCCCGACCGGGTTACACGCGAGGCCTGTCAGGCCTTGCATGGCCTGCGCCTGGCGTTGTTTCCCGATGCACCGGTCGTACCGTCGCCGCACGCAAATGCTGAATTCCAACCCCTCGGAGCGCCCGCATGATCGGCCATCTGAATATCTACGGCGTCTACGTGCCGATGTTGCTGGTGCTGATGCTCGGCGCCTACCTGCTCAAAAGCCTACTTGCCAAGGCCCTGTCGCGCCTGGGTTTGTATCGCTGGGTCTGGCATCCGCCGCTGTTCAATCTCGCCCTGTACGTCATGGTGCTGGGCGCCCTGTTCACTCTCACACCGGGACTCGAATCGTGAAGAAATGGATACCTGCCACCGGCTCCGTGGTGCTGACTCTGCTGGCCGTGGGCGTCGCCACCGCTGTCAGCCTGCACCTGTGGGATTACTACATGGAAGCGCCCTGGACCCGTGATGGCCATGTGCATGCCGACATCATTCAGGTTGCGCCCGATGTCTCCGGCCTGGTTACCGAATTGCGGGTGCGTGACAACCAGAAGGTCAGCCGGGGCCAGGTGTTGTTCGTCATTGATCAGGCCCGCTTCGAACTCGCCGTCGATGAAGCCGAAGCCACCGTTCTTGAGCGTCGTGCCCAGCTTGACCAAGCGCGCCGGGAGGCCAAGCGTAACCGCGTGCTGAAGGACCTGATCGCAGCGGAAACTGTGGAAATCGGCGACACCCAGGTCAAACGTGCCGAAGCCGCACTAAAAACCGCGGAAGCAGCGCTTGGCGTGGCCCGCCTCGACCTCAAACGCACCACCGTGCTGAGCCCGGTGGACGGCTACCTCAGCGACCAGACCATGCGCGTCGGCGACTACGTCAGAACCGGCAGCCCAGTGTTATCAATCGTCGATACCCACTCGCTGCGCGTCGAAGGCTATTTCGAAGAAACCAAGCTCCACGCCATCGAAATTGGCCAGCCGGTGGATATTCAGATCATGGGCGAGTCCCAGCATCTGAGTGGCCACGTCCAGAGCATCGCCGCGGGCATCGAAGACCGAGATCGCGCGCGTGGCAACTCGCTGCTGCCCAACATCAATCCGAGCTTCAACTGGGTCCGCCTCGCCCAGCGGATTCCGGTTCGCGTGGTGCTGGATGAGGGACAGGAAACCGGGATTCGCCTGGTCATCGGCCGGACCGCGACGCTCTCCGTGCTGCCCTGGCCGCAAGCCGCCACAGCGGAGCCGGCCACGCCATGAGTCGCCACACCCTGACTGCGCTGTTCGCGGCGGCCGTCGCAACACTCAGCGCCTGCACCACGGTCGGCCCGGACTACCGGTTGCCTGATGACGCCGCGATTCAACGCACCGAGGCGCAGGCGCCATTCGATCTGGCTGGCAATGCGAAGGTGGACCAAGCCGAGCTGCCGGCCGACTGGTGGAAGCTCTATGACGACCCCCTCCTCGACCAGTTGGTGACCGAGGCACTGGAGCGCAACACCGACGTTCGCCTCGCCTACCATACGCTCCGGCGCGCCTATGAAGGCTTCCAGATGGCCCACCACGCGCAGGAGGTCGAGATTGGCGGCGCTGGCTCGCTCGCACGCGGCCAGATATCCAGTGAATCACTGGCACTGCAGGAAAAAATCCCGGTGATGAACCTCGCCGATGCGGGTCTTTCGGTCGGTTATCAGCTCGATCTGTTCGGCAAGCTCAAGCGCGCCGCCGAATCGGCCGGCGCCAGTGCCGATGCCAGCGCAGCAGCGTTGGACACTGCCCGCATCACCGTCGTGGCGCAGGTCGTACGCAACTATGTCCAGGCCTGCCATGCGAGCGAAGAACTGACCATCGCCGAGCATTCGCTGGATATTCAGCGACGTCAGCTGGACGTGGCCACGCGCCTGTTGAACGGCGGACGCGGTAACGAGGTGGACGTCGCCCGCGCACGCGCTCAGGTCGAAGCGCTGCGCGCCGAACTGCCGCCGTTCGAATCGAAAAAATCCGCCGCGCTGTACCAGATCGCCGCCCTGCTCGGCCGCACCCCCGGCGATCTACCTGAACCGGTGGCCGCCTGCAGCCATGCGCCGCAACTGAGCCAGCCGATTCCGGTCGGCGATGGCGCCGCGCTGCTCAAACGTCGCCCGGATATTCGCGCGGCGGAACGCATGCTCGCCGCGGCCACCGCAGATATCGGCGTCGCCACTGCGATGATGTACCCGGAGGTCAACCTCGGCGCCTCGGCCGGCTACACCGGCATGCTCGAACACTTAGCCGATCCGATCACTCGCCGCTGGGAGTTCGGGCCGGCAATTTCCTGGCACTTTCCAACACGGGTCGATCGCGCCCGGGTGCGCGCCATGGAAGCCGGCGCCGACGCCGCGCTGGCACGCTTCGATGGCACGGTACTCGATGCCCTGCGTGAGACCCAGACGCTGCTGACGCGATATGCCCATGATCTGGAACGCAACCACGCCTTGCGCGATTCCCGAGACGCTGCCAGCAACGCCGCCGATCACACCCGCCGGCTGTATCAGGAAGGCCGTTTGGCCTATCTCGACAGCCTCGACACCGAGCGCACCCTGGCCTCTGCCGAAGCCGCCCTGGCTAAGTCAGAAGCACAATTATCGCTGGATCAGGTCAACCTGTTTCTGGCGTTGGGCGGCGGCTGGAAAGATGCCGGGCTTGGGCCGTCGACGCAACTTGTGCACTGAGTTATCCGCAGCAAAGCTGATCGCTCCATGCTGGCGTCGCCGACAGATGGCGAGCGCCAGAGAGCGGTGTTGGTCGAATAAATTCGACCCTACGGAACCGGCTCAGTTGACCGGGCGCAACCGAGCCTGTTTTTAACGCAATACGGCAACGCGGGCTGTTATTAACGGCCTGGTAGAGGTAGTAAGCCAATGGACATGTTCCATGCGATGCGAGTCTTTGTACGGGTGGCCGACGCCGGGAGCTTCACGGCAGCGGCGCTGCAGTCCGATACCTCGACCGCTCAGGTTTCCCGACTGGTGTCGGAGTTGGAGAACCATCTGCAAGCGCGTCTTCTCCACCGCACGACGCGGCGTTTGGCGCTGACCGAAGCGGGCGAGCGCTTTCTGGAGCAGAGTCGGGCCATCCTCGAGCAGGTCGAACAGGCGCGAGTCGAAGCGGGCGGTGCGCACTTGGTTCCCAAAGGTCAGCTGCGAGTCCATTCCACCATCGGCCTCGGTATCCAGCTGTTGGCAACACTTGCCGGGCGTTACAACGAGATCTACCCGGACGTGAATCTGGATTTGCTGCTGTCCCAGCGGCAGCCCGATCCGCTGGAAGACAACCTTGACGTGATCATTACCCTGTCGCGCGAACTGCCTGATTCCGAGCTGATCGCCCAGCAGCTCGGCACGGTGTTCCACGTGGTCTGCGCATCGCCGATCTACCTCAAGCAACATGGCGCGCCGAAGGTGCCGGCCGACCTCGAGCATCACCGATGCCTGCGCCTCGCCGATCCCGTCTTTTCCGATAGCTGGAGCTTCGTCGGCAAGGATGTGGAGCAGACGATCTGGCCGGGCGAAACCTTCAAGGTGAACGTCGCCGAGGCGATGAGCAGTGCCGCCGAAGCGGGAATGGGGATCTGTCTGTTGCCGGATTACGTGGCCGTTCCGGCGCTGCAACGTGGCTCGTTGGTGCGGCTGCTGCCGCAGTTCCGCCTGCAGGAAAAATCCATTTATGCGCTCTACCCTTCGCGGCGATTCCTCGATGCCAAGGTTAAAACCTGGGTGGAGTTTCTCAAGCAGGAGCTGCCGCAAGCCTTTTTCGGCTATCACCAGGCATTGCAGAACCCGGAATACTGGGCCTGAACATTGTTACCGATTCGGTAAAGGTTCCTCTCGCCAGCCGCTATTTTTCCGGCACCCACCAAACTTTACTATTTGTTTCAGAGACATGGCGGCGGTTGATCTCCATCCCGCTGTAAGTCGTTCGATGATCACTCCTTGGGTCGTTCGACACCTGTCCCTTTCGGCTGCTTCCTCGTTGGCAGCCTGTTTTATTCCGAGCGCGCGCCCGATGTGCTGGCGTGCCTCAACTCACGAAGAGGTCACTATGAAAAATCTATTCTGGATTACCGGTTTGTCCCTGTTCGCACAACTGGCCAATGCCGCGCCTCAAGCGGTGCCCTATCAATACGGCGACGATCTGGACGTCGCCAAAGTCATTTCGATGGAAGTGCCGAATGGCGGTTGTGCCGTGGTCGAAGCCAAGATGACTTATCTGGATTCCAAAGGCGAAACCCACGTGATGAGCTACCTGCGTCAAGGCGCGGATTGCAACGATCATTGACCCCCGGTCCGCTACCCGGCGGATCATTTCATCCCGAGTCGCTCGCGCATTTCCTCAGTGATCGTTTGTCCCGTCTCGTCGATACCGGCCCAAGGGTCGTCATCGCCCTGCTCCTCCAGTCGCTGCATAAGATTGCGGATGGTCCAGAGGTTGGCGCCCTTGAGATCGGTAAGCTCGTCGCGATGGATCGGTACCGACACGGAAAGCCCCTCGCGCGCACGGACCGAGTAGGCGGCGACGGTACTGGCGCCCTGGCTGTTGCGTAGGTAGTCGATAAATATCTTGCCGACTCGATTCTTCGGGCCGCTCACCGCCGAAAAATGCTGCGGCAGCAGCTTCGCCATGTACTGCGCAATGCCCTGGCTAAAGGCCTTGACCTCGGTCCAGCTGTGAACCGGCTCAAGTGGCACCAGTATGTGCAGCCCCTTGCCGCCGCTGGTCTTAAGGTAGGACTGCAGACCG
>DPSI01000103.1:483-3807 GCA_003527165.1 Pseudomonas sp. | reverse complement strand
GGCAATCAAGGCGACGGCGATCAGCCGATCATCGAGGAGCAACCCCAACGCGGGCTGGTCCTGTAGCAAATGCTGATTGACCAGCTCACGCACGGTCGCGCGCACACGCTGGTCGTAACCGGGCCGGTCGGATTCGAACAGGTAGGCAAATGTGGGTTCGTGTCGATAGGCGTTGTACAGAAGCGAGCGCGCCTCCCTGGCGTAACCACTGTCCAGCATTCGTACTTCGGCAGGCATCGGCATGGGGTTCTCTTTTCGATCTTTGTTGTTGTAGGGCGCTGATTTCACGTTAGCACCGGTATCGCAGTCATGCTGCGTCGGTGCAGGTTCTTGGTGCTCGACTCATACGGCTCGCGCCGGAGAGCTCCAAGCGATTAGAATCCCGATTTTGCCGGAGCCTGAATCCATGAAGCTTGTTTCTTTCAATATCAATGGATTACGCGCAAGACCTCATCAACTGGCTGCACTGATCGACAAGCATCAGCCGGACGTCATCGGCCTGCAGGAGACCAAGGTAGCTGACGAGCAGTTTCCCCAGGCAGAGATCGAAGCCCTCGGCTATCACGTCCATTTTCATGGCCAGAAAGGCCACTACGGCGTCGCGCTGCTTTCGCGGCAGGCCCCGCTGGAAATCCACAAGGGCTTCCCCGGCGACGGTGAGGAATCGCAAAAGCGCTTCATCTGGGGCCGCTTCGCCGATGCCAATGGCCAGCCGGTTACGGTAATGAACGGCTACTTCCCACAGGGTGAAAGCCGCATCCATCCGACCAAGTTTCCCGCCAAGACCAAGTTCTACGCCGATCTTCAGATGCTGCTAGAAGAGCGCTTCACGCCCGACCAGTCCGTGGCTGTGATGGGTGATTTCAACATCTCGCCGGAAGACTGCGACATCGGCATCGGCGAGGTGAACGCCAAGCGCTGGCTGCGCACGGGCAAATGCAGTTTTCTGCCGGAAGAGCGCGAGTGGTTGATGCGCCTGAAAGGCTGGGGCCTGCAGGACAGCTTTCGTACGCTCAACCCCGAAGTGGTCGATCGTTTCAGCTGGTTTGACTACCGCAGCCGCGGGTTCGAAGACGATCCACGGAGGGGCCTGCGCATCGATCTGATCCTGACCACCGCCGGCTTGCATGAACGCGTCAGCGACTGCGGCGTCGACTACGACATCCGCAGCATGGACAAGCCATCGGACCATTGCCCGGTCTGGATCGAGTTCAATTAATCGCCGGCTGGCCCGTACGCGTCGCGCAGTCTTATCGAGCCAAGCCGCGAAACTGCCAATCAGCGCTCCTGTCGGCATGGCCTTGGCCCGTCGTCATATAACGGTAAACAAAGCTTCTTAATCTCCCCGCTTCTTTGAAAGGGAGAGTCGTTACATGGCATCTTCAGCGTCCGTACGCACCAAGAGGAAACGGGCGCTGCGCCTGGTACTGGCTGGGCTGCTTTGTGTTAGCCCGTTTGCGGGGAGCGCTCCACTGCCGACGCTTCCAGCGGACGGTCCGGTGTTGCGCATTCAGGGATCCAACACCGTGGGAGCGAAGCTCGCTCCGATGTTGATTGCCGGACTATTCGAAGCGCAGGGCCTCAGCTCCGTGCGCATTGCGCCAGCCAGCAAAGAGAACGAGCAGCGCATCAGTGCAACAGACGGCACTGGCCGAACGCTGTATGCATTGGTCGCAGCGCACGGCACCGGCACCGGATTTGCCGGGCTCAAGGACGGTTCCGCCGATCTGGCAGCCGCCTCTCGCCCGATCAAGAACAGCGAGCATGCCAGCCTCTCCAATCTTGGCGATCTGCGCAGCGCAGACGCGGAACACGTAATCGCCATTGATGGGCTGGCGATCATCGTCAACCCGAACAATCCGATCGCCTCGCTCAGTGTCCAGCAAGTGGCCAGCCTGTTCGCTGGAGAGATCCGGAACTGGAAAGCTCTCGGCGGAACTGACGCTCCGGTCGAGTTGCACGCACGGGATGACCAGTCCGGCACCTACGATACTTTCAAGGAGCTGGTACTGGGCGCTCAAGGCAAGGCGCTGGCAACCGACGCCGCCCGCTATGAATCCAACGACCAACTCTCGCAGATTGTCAGCAGCCGTCCCGGCGCGATCGGTTTCGTCGGACTTGCTTCAGTGGGCTATTCCCGTGCGCTGGCCATCGCCGATGGCGACTCGCAGCCCATGCTGCCCAGCACTGCGCTGGTGGCGACGGAAGACTATCCCTTGTCGCGGCGGCTGTTTCTCTACGCCAACCCCATGCACCAGTCGGAGTGGATCCGGACCTTCCTCGGCTTCGTCCACAGCGCTGCCGGGCAAGCCATTGTCGCCAAGTCCGGCTATATCGGTCAGGCGATCGATGCCATCACTTTATCCACCGAGCCGAGCATGCCGCCGTCCTACCAGGATCTCGCCAACCAGGCGCAACGGTTGACGGTCAACTTCCGGTTCGATGAGGGCAGCGCCCGTCTGGACAACAAGGCCCAGCGAGACGTGGGTCGTTTGATCAAATATCTTCAGCAGACCGACAAGACGATGAACGCCGCGGTGCTGGTGGGGTTCGGTGATGCGAAAGGCGATCCGGCACGCACTGCATTGCTGTCCAAGCTTCGCGCGATGGCGGTGCGTCGTGAACTGGCTCGCGGCGGAATATTGGTAAACGAAATCAAAGGGCTAGGCGATGAACTTCCGGTCGCTTCGAACAAACTGAGCGGCCGTGTGAAGAATCGACGCGTCGAGGTATGGGTCTACTGACCAGGCTGAAGCGGTGCAAGATCGTATCGGTGGACAGCCTGCCGCGTACTGTCACGCCGCGTTGGTCACGATTAAGCTCAGAAGATTTCCAACGGCGAAAACGATCATGTATCTGGTTTGTGGCGAAGCCCTGTTCGATGTTTTTGCAGCCCCGGCAGGCACCCAACGCAATCGCTTGCACCTTGAGGCGGTGGCGGGTGGTTCTCCTTTCAACGTAGCGGTCGGCCTTGCGAGGCTGGGCACGCCGTCAGCGCTGTTCACCGGCATGTCCCGCGACCATCTGGGTCAGCAGCTACGGCAAGTCCTCGTGGATGAAGGTGTCGTTTCGCGTTATCTGATCGATTTCGATGCGCCGACCACCCTGGCAATGGTCGCGCTGGCCGCCAACGGTTCACCGGTCTACAGCTTTCGCGGCGAAGGCTGCGCGGATCGCCTGCCGCGCGAGGAGCATCTCGCCTCGCTCGGCCATGAGATCCATGGCATTCACGTCGGCTCCTACTCCATCGTTACTGCCCCGATCGCCGACACCCTGCTGTCGCTGGTTCGCCGTGAAAGCGAGCGCCGGCTGATCTCCCTCGAT
>DPSI01000103.1:0-318 GCA_003527165.1 Pseudomonas sp. | reverse complement strand
TCGCCTCACTGTCGAGCCGGACCTGGCCCGCTGGCGGGAGCGCGTCGAGGCGATCGCCGAGCTTGCAGACCTGATCAAGGTCAGCGATGAGGACCTGGCGTTGCTGTATCCCGGTGAAACCCCAGAGGCCATTGCCCAGCGCTGGCTACAGGGACGCTGTGAGTTGGTCGTGGTGACCCGGGGCGGCGACGGTGCCCAGCTGTTCAGCCGTCGTCATGGTGCCCTCTACGCAGCAGCAAAAGCCGTCACCGTGCGCGATACGGTCGGTGCCGGCGATACCTTCCAGGCGGCTCTATTGAGTTACTTGCACACGCAGAG
>DPSI01000282.1 GCA_003527165.1 Pseudomonas sp. | reverse complement strand
CTTTCACGCCTGGGGCTGGTCGCCCGCATGCTCAAACGAGGGCAGTTCGTCAAAGCGAAGATCGTGACGAACGGTCTGTTCGAGAGCCTCCGCTTCGCGCCGGAGCCGGAAGCCGCCGACGCGCCAGTGGAAGCGCTTGGCGTAACCGTACGCGAGTTGATCCCAACGCCAACGACCGCTTCGTCGGAAGCCAGTGATGGTTCACTGCCGCCTGTGGTGATCGAAACAGTCGCAGCTGATGCGGCTTCGGCGGAGCCAAACGAGGTCGAATCGAAACCGCCACGTTCGCTCAGATCGAATATGCGCGTCCTGGTATGCGGCGCAGGCGGGCAGGTGGGGCGGTGTCTGGTCAATCAGGCTCCCAGCTTCGGGCTGGAAGCCATCGGGCTGAGGCATAAAGACCTCGACATCACATCCCCTGCGCAGATCATTCAGGCAATTGAGCGTTACCGACCGGCTCTGATCATCAACGCGGCCGCCTATACCAATCTCGATCATGCCGAAGCGGAGGTCGCTCATGCCGAAGCGGTTAATCGCGACGGCGCCGCCAATCTTGCGCAGGCCGCAAGGCGGTTCGACATCCCACTGTTTCACCTGTCCAGCGAGTACGTATTTACCGGTGACAGCTCGGTGCCTTACCGAGAAACCGACCCGGCGTTGCCAATCTGTGTCTATGGTGAAACGCGGCGTGCAGGCGAGACCGCAATTAGCGAGGCCCTTGAACGACATCTGATCTTGCGCACCAGCTGGATTTACGGCGAGCACGGCAATAATTTCGTCAAGACGATGCTGAATCTTGGTCGCAAAACGGACGAGATTTCGGTCGTCAGCGATCAGGTCGGCTGTCCGACTCGCTCGCGTAGCGTTGCGCGGGTGCTGATCGAGCTTGCGTTGCGCTACTGCCGCGATGGCGATCTCGAGTGGGGACTCTACCACTACAGCGGGGTGTCGCCATGTTCCTGGGCCGAGTTTGCCGTTGAGATTTTCCGCGAAGCTGAGCGGGTCGGTCTGCTGGAGAAGGCTCCGCGTGTGTTGCCCGTGACAAGCGGAAGCCTGCCACGGGCCGCGGCCCGGCCCGCCTGGTCGGTGCTCGACTGCAGCCGGATCGAGCAAACCTTTGGCATCAGACCGAAGCCTTGGCGCGACGAGCTACGCCATGTGATCAGGCAGATGACTGATGTGCCATCCGCACCCTTTGGGCCTGTACCCAGTCGCGTACCGTTCAGGACCTATCCGCAAAGCGCGGGAGAGGAGCCGAGCCTGGCCCGATTCGCGGTTGCGCAAGGAGCAAGCCAACAGTGAGACCGGTCGTATAGAAAAACTTTTTCCAAATATGACGGTCTGATTTTCACCTATAAAACGAATGGAATGCGACGATGGGCGATTCAGCTATTAGACGCGTGGGTGTTTCAGGTACAGGGATGATTTCGCACTGTTTCGTTCGGCTGATCATGCAGCATTACAAGGACTTGCAGATCAGTCGGGTCTTAACCCGCAGAAGCATCGGAACGTTAGGCGACTTCCCGTTGCCGGATTCGTTGACTAATTCCGTCGATGAGCTCATTGCGAACTCGGACATCATCGTCGAATGCACGGGCGACGTGTTCTTCGGAACGGAAGTGATCGAGCGGGCATTCGAAGCCGGGCTGCCGGTCGTCACCGTTAATGCGGAGCTTCAGGTCACCACAGGTTCCTATCTGTCAGGCAAGGGGTTGCTGACTGAAGCCGAAGGCGATCAGCCTGGCTCCCTGGCCGCGCTACGCGAGGAAGCCCTGCAGATGGGCTTTCAGCCGCTGGTGTACGGCAACATGAAGGGCTATTTGAATCACAACCCGAGCCGGGAGGACATGGCCTATTGGGCTAAACGGCAGGGCATCAGCATCGAGCAGACCACCTCCTTCACCGATGGCACCAAGGTGCAGATCGAGCAAGTGGTGGTCGGGAATGGTTTCGGTGCAACTATCTGCCGGCGCGGGATGGAAGGCTTGGCATCGACCGACCTGAACCGCAGTGGAACCGTTCTTGGCCTGATCGCGGAAGATATCGGCCAGTCCATAGTCGATTACGTCCTGCCCAACGGTTACCCGGCTGGAGGGGTTTTTCTGGTTTGCCGTCACGATGAGGAGCAGGCCCCGGCGATTGAGTACTTCAAACTGGGCCCCGGTCCGTATTACGTGCTGACGCGCCCGTTTCACCTGTGCTCGCTCGAGGTCGGGAAGACGGTGCGCCGTGTTCTGGCCGGCGGGGGCGTGCTACTGAACAATTCAATCCAGCCAACCCTGGGTGTCGCGGCGATAGCCAAGCGCGAAATGAAGGTGGGCGAAGTGATCAGCCGGGGTATCGGCGGCTTCGATGTGCGGGGCGAAGCGGTGCGGCTTGCCGATGAGCTCGATCACGTACCGATCGGCCTGCTGCGCAATACGGTGCTCAAAAGAGCCGTCGAGCCAGGGCAACTGATCACGTTCGACGACATCGAGATTCAGCCCAGTCGTGTGCTGGACATCATTTCTCAGCAACGCCAGAAAATCATGGAGCGGGTCGAGACGCGCACCCAGGTGGATGGGATCTTCCAGCAGGCGCTCAACTGAAAAAGATCCGAGGCGAGGCGGAAATCTGGGCCGACGGCTACAGCTTCGTTGAATTCAAACGAACCGGGACCGGTCTGGTCCCGTATCATCACGAGTGCCGCCCATCGAAGCCAACGCCGCTCGCAGCAGGGCTTGTCCCTTCACCTCGGGCCAAGTCCTGGAGTGGCAGGGCGCTGTGTATTTTTCTGGCATGAATCTTTGTGCGGTTCGTGGTGACCGGTTGCGTCATACGGGCCGAGGCTGATTTGCAAGCGTCGCGATTGCACCGGCTTCGCTGATAGCTGCCAGGGCGTTTCGGGCGATGCGAACAGCCGCACCGCCAAAGCTGGCGGCTTCTTCCAAGGCCTCCCGCTCGTTATCGAATACTGCCAATACGCTGCCGTACGAGTAGACGACTCCCCAGTGCCCAGCGTCTTCGGTATCCATTTTCGTCGTGTCCATGATGCTTCTACCTGAGATGTTACGAGCTGTGACGAAATCACGTCGCATAGATAGCATGCCGTCAGAACTTCGACAATTGCCGTTCGGCGCCAGCCTCGGACGGCTCCGTTGAGAAGCCAGGAGCGACGTGTTTTTTCAGGAAAAATGACCATCAAGCCGACGAGCTGCGGTGCGTTGGAGGCAGTCGGATGTCCTCATTGACCTCGGATTCGGCAGCTGGCGGGCTCTGTGCCGCTCAAACCCCAGCGTCAAGTGTTTCGGCGTTGCTCGTCCAGGTGTGTTTCGTGCCCCATCGGGGTCGTATCGGGAAGCGTCACTTCAGGCTCTGCAAAGTCGGGGCTGTGCACTTCCGAGTCGAGGGGCATATGGCTATATCGCTGCTTGTCGCCCGCGCCCGGAGGCTGGTGAGTTTGCCCGGCCTCGGTCAGCAGGCGCTTGGCTTCGCAACGTCCGCTGATGCCGCGCGCCAGGGCCATACCGCCCATTGCCAGTTGCAGCATCCCGCCCAGGCCACCGCGGCGCAGGCCTTTGCCCAGCAACATCAATCCGCCGGCGACCGAAGCAGTGCGCTCCCAGCCGTGTACGTTCTGGGGGGCGGTCTTGTCGAAAAGTCGGTTCATGGTCGTTTTCCTCAGCTGACTATTGAGGGGGGAGCGGGAGCGAAGCGGGTACCTACCCGAGCCTTACATTAACGTTGTGGTTTCAACCCAGTGGGCGCTCGTTCAATTCGCCACGCCGTCGGTGGCGGTGGTGTGGACCGAGTCCGGTACTGTCGTATTAGTCATAGTCAGGCAGCATCTAGGCGTCATCTGGAATGGGGTTCGTCACCTTCATGGCTCACTTGGGTCTGTGTTGCGTTCGGCAACACGGCTCGGTTATTCGTTCTGAACGGCGGATGAGTGGAGCAGCGTGATCATGAGGCTATGTAGCGAAGGTGGTGCGCAAGTTGCCGATCCTGCTGGCGGCTGCGTTGATACTGATTACTCTGTGTACCGTCTCGGCCTGCTTTCCTGGGGCATGATTACTTGTGGTTTCTCGCGACTAGCCCGGTGGGCTGGAACTGATTGACGGTCATGCCATGGAGCCCGGCGGCGACGTCGGCTTGGTGGTGGCGCTACAGGCGCTGTGGTTGTTCGCCGTTGTGCTGCTCCCGCTACCCCTGGTCAAGCTCTGTCTGCGGATTTTTAAGCGCGGCGCTGGGTCTGGGGTTGAATCAATAGAGGGTGGGATGGCGCGCGGACTAAAGACTTGACAGTCCGGCGATGCTCGCGCAAATTCCGCTAAACGTAATCTTGTTA
>DPSI01000257.1 GCA_003527165.1 Pseudomonas sp. | reverse complement strand
GATTCAGGCATTCAGCGATATCGGTAACGACATCGACGTGCTGATCATCGACACCGCAGCAGGCATTGGCGACGGCGTGGTGAGCTTCGTCCGCGCCGCCCAGGAAGTGCTACTGGTCGTGACCGATGAGCCCACCTCGATCACTGATGCCTACGCATTGATCAAACTGCTCAATCGCGACTATGGCATCAGCCGCTTCCGTGTGTTGGCAAACATGGCGCATGCGCCGCAGGAAGGCCGCAACCTGTTCGCCAAATTGACCAAGGTGACTGAACGCTTCCTCGATGTGGCGTTGCAGTATGTGGGCGCGATTCCCTACGACGAGGCGGTGCGCAAGGCGGTACAGAAGCAGCGCGCCGTTTACGAGGCTTATCCACGGGCCAAGTGCTCGCTGGCATTCAAGGCGATCGCGCAGAAAGTCGATACCTGGCCGCTGCCGGCAACGCCGCGGGGCCATCTGGAGTTCTTTGTGGAGCGCCTTGTCAGGCCCGCCGCAGACCCTAACGAATGACAGCGGCTGTACTCGGTATGTATTACAGCAAAGCTCAGGCAAAAGACTCGCAATACCAACTCATCGATCAGTACGCGCCGTTGGTCAAGCGCATCGCTTATCACCTCCTGGCGCGTTTGCCGGCGAGTGTGCAGGTCGATGATCTGATGCAGGCCGGCATGATCGGCTTGCTGGAAGCGTCAAAAAAATATGACGCTGGAAAAGGGGCGAGCTTCGAAACCTACGCCGGTATCCGTATTCGCGGTGCCATGCTTGATGAGGTCCGCAAAGGCGACTGGGCGCCGCGTTCGGTGCACCGTAATTCACGCATGGTCAGCGACGCGATCCGGGCAATCGAGGCGAGAACCGGCCGCGACGCTAAAGATCAGGAAGTTGCGGCCGAACTTAAATTGAGTCTCGATGAGTACTACGGCATTCTGGGCGACACCCTGGGCAGCCGCCTGTTCAGCTTCGATGATCTGCTGCAGGAAGGCGAGCATGGGGAGTTCGAGGAGGATGCTGCCAGCACCCATCCGGAACCGTCCCGCGATCTTGAAGACGAGCGTTTTCAACAGGCGCTGGCCGAGGCCATCGGCAACCTGCCCGAACGTGAGAAGCTGGTGCTTTCGCTGTATTACGACGAAGAGTTGAACTTGAAGGAAATCGGCCAGGTACTGGGTGTCAGCGAATCGCGGGTGAGCCAGCTGCACAGTCAGTGCGCGGCACGTCTGCGGGCTCGCCTCGGCGAGTGGCGCGCCCGATAACGGACGGTTTCGCAAAAAAGCATTAGAGGCCGCTTACGAGCTTCATTCATGAGGCCCGCAACAGACCGTGAGCAGGTTCTGGGAATTCGGGATTTACGGAGGTGTACTTGGACAAGAACATGAAAATCCTCATCGTCGATGACTTCTCGACCATGAGACGGATCATCAAGAACCTCTTGCGCGATCTGGGCTTTACCAATACCGCGGAAGCGGATGACGGTACCACTGCGTTGCCGATGCTGAAGAGCGGCAGCTTCGATTTTCTCGTCACTGACTGGAACATGCCCGGCATGAGCGGCATCGATCTGCTGCGCGCCGTTCGTGCCGATGAGCGCCTCAAGCACCTCCCGGTATTGATGGTCACCGCCGAAGCCAAGCGCGATCAGATCATCGAGGCCGCGCAGGCCGGCGTTAACGGCTACGTGGTCAAGCCATTCACGGCTCAAGTGCTCAAAGAGAAGATTGAAAAGATCTTCGAGCGCGTCAACGGCTGAAGCAGTAACGCCGCGAGGGCACTATGACGCAAGCAGACCAAAGCCTGGCAGAGTTCGAAGCGACTCTGAAGGCTCATGCACCCCAGTTGATCGAAAGTCTGCAACAGGGCCGCTTCGACGAAGCAGCGCAGATGTTCAACGAGCTCAACCAGACTCGGAATCACGGGCTCTATCAGGAAGTCGGCAAGCTCACCCGCGAGCTGCATAACGCCATCGTCAAACTCGAGATGGACACCTGCGCCACCGGTGGCGACCCGTCACCGATTACCGATGCCACCGACCGGCTTTCGTACGTGGTGGAAATGACTGAAAAAGCCGCCAACCGCACCATGGATCTGGTGGAAGAATCGGCGCCGCTGGTGAACTACGTCAGTTACGAAGCCCAGAGTCTGATCGCCGACTGGCAGCGCTTCATGCGCCGCGAAATGAATGCCGAGCAGTTCAGGGATCTGGTCCGCCGCATCGATCAATACCTGCAGCGCTCGATGAACGACAGCAGTCAACTGTCGCAGAATCTCAGTGAAATCATGCTGGCCCAAGACTTTCAGGACCTGACCGGCCAAGTGATCAAGCGGGTAACCCGATTGATCAGCGATCTCGAAAGCAATCTGCTCAACCTCGTATTGATGGCTGGAAAGGTTGATCGCGTGGCGGGCATTCAACATGACCGCGAAGCCATGCGCGCCGAGCAGGAAAAGAAAAAACAAGAAAAAGAGCCTTCCCATGGTGAAGGTCCGCAGATGCATGCCGATATACGTGAGGATGTCGTATCCGGACAGGACGATGTCGATGATCTGCTTTCGAGCCTGGGCTTTTAAGGGAAGGTGAATATGAGCTTCGACGCCGATGAAGAAATCCTCCAGGACTTCCTGGTAGAGGCCGGCGAGATTCTCGAACTATTGTCAGAGCAGTTGGTGGAGCTGGAGAGCAGCCCTGATGACACCGCGCTGCTCAATGCGATTTTTCGCGGTTTCCATACGGTAAAAGGTGGTGCTGGCTTTCTCCAACTGCATGAGCTGGTCGAGTGCTGCCACATCGCCGAAAACGTCTTCGACATCCTGCGCAAGGGTGAGCGTCGCGTCGACTCGGAATTGATGGACGTTGTGCTGCAGGCGCTGGACTCCGTCAATGAAATGTTCGCTCAGGTGCGTGAACGCACCGAGGTGACTCCGGCTACCCCTGAGCTGCTGGCCGCGTTGTCGCGCCTGGCTGAGCCGGCTGGCGCAGAAGAGCCCGTGGTCGAAGCGCCAGCCGAGCCCGAGCTCGAAGCTGCGACGGCGGATAATGAATTCGAGCAGTTTCTTGGCGCGCTGGATCAGTCCGCCGGGGCTCCGTCTGCCGGGGCCACTGACGAGATTACCGACGAGGAATTCGAGTCGCTACTCGATCAGCTCCATGGCAAAGGGCAGTTTGCAGCAGAGCCGAGCCCGGCACCGACCGTGCCGTCGGCGACTGCCGCCGGCGCCTCTGCGAGTGACGAAATTACCGACGACGAGTTCGAGGCGCTGCTCGATCAGCTGCACGGCAAGGGTCAATTCACCGAGCCGGCCGCCGCTGCGCCTGCACCGCGTGCTGAGGCCGAGGCGACGCCTGCAGCTGTGGGTGGCGATGAAATCACCGATGATGAATTCGAAGCGTTGCTGGATCAGTTGCACGGCAAAGGTAAATTCGAACCGGAAGCGGCGGCTCCCGTAGCCGCTACCGCTGCTCCGACGGCTAAGCCCGCTCCGGCTGCCGCACCCGCTGCGAAGAAGGATGTATCGGCGAAACCGACAACGGCGCCTGCCTTGGGCAAGACCGTCGCGGCACCGGCCAAAGCGGAGGCTGCAGCCAAGGCTGCCCCCGCCTCCGAGAAACCGGCGAGTGAAGCCGAGACGACCGTGCGGGTCGATACCGCACGGCTCGACGAGATCATGAACATGGTCGGCGAACTGGTGCTGGTGCGTAACCGTCTGGTACGCCTGGGCTCCAACAGCGCCGACGAAGCCATGGCCAAGGCCGTGTCCAATCTGGATGTGGTGACGGCCGATCTGCAGAGCGCTGTGATGAAGACGCGCATGCAGCCAATCAAGAAGGTGTTCGGCCGTTTCCCGCGTCTGGTTCGGGATCTGGCGCGCAGCCTCAAGAAAGAGATCAACCTGGAGCTGGTCGGCGAAGAGACCGATCTGGACAAGAACCTCGTCGAGGCTCTCGCCGATCCGTTGGTGCACTTGGTGCGCAACGCGGTCGACCATGGTATTGAGACACCGGAAGAGCGCGAGGCCGCGGGCAAGCCGCGCACCGGCAAGGTGGTGTTGTCGGCCGAACAGGAGGGTGATCACATCCTGCTGCTCATCACCGACGACGGCAAGGGTATGGACGCCGACGTGCTGCGTGCCAAGGCGGTAGAGAAGGGCTTGCTGGACAAGGATGCAGCCGATCGCCTGAACGATCTGGAGTGTTACAACCTGATCTTTGCGCCGGGTTTCTCCACCAAATCGGAAATCTCCGACGTGTCCGGCCGCGGTGTCGGCATGGACGTGGTCAAGACCAAGATTTCGCAGCTCAACGGCACGGTCAACGTGTTTTCCGCCAAGGGCCAGGGCTCGCGTGTGGTCATCAAGGTGCCACTGACGCTGGCGATCATGCCGACCCTGATGGTGATGCTGGGTAACCAGGCCTTCGCCTTCCCGCTGGTCAGCGTCAACGAAATATTCCACCTCGACCTGTCCCGTACCAACGTGGTTGACGGCCAGGAGGTGGTGATCGTGCGCGACAAGGCATTGCCGTTGTTCTATCTCAAGCGCTGGTTGGTGCGCGGTGCCGAGCGCGAGGAGCAGCGCGAGGGGCATGTGGTGATTCTGAACGTCGGCAACCAGAGCATCGGCTTCGTCGTCGATCAGTTGGTTGGGCAGGAGGAAGTGGTGATCAAGCCGTTGGGCAAGATGCTGCAAGGCACTCCGGGCATGTCCGGCGCGACCATCACCGGCGACGGTCGTATCGCCTTGATCCTGGATGTACCGAGCATGCTCAAGCGTTACGCGCGCCGGATCTGATCAGTAGGCGGCGGCCCCCAGGGGATCGCTGCCGCTAGGAGTGTTTATGGCAGTCAAGGTCCTGGTGGTGGACGATTCCGGCTTCTTCCGTCGCCGTGTATCGGAGATCCTTTCTTCAGACCCTAATATCCAGGTGATTGGAACCGCTACCAACGGGCGCGAGGCAATAGATCAGGCGCTGACGTTAAAACCCGACGTCATCACCATGGATTACGAGATGCCGATGATGGACGGCATCACTGCCGTGCGGCAGATCATGCAGCGTTGTCCGACCCCTGTGCTGATGTTCTCTTCGCTTACCCACGAAGGCGCGCGTGTGACCCTCGATGCGCTGGACGCCGGGGCAGTGGATTTTTTGCCGAAAAATTTCGAGGACATTTCCCGGAATCCGGACAAGGTCAAGCAACTGCTCTGCGAGAAAATCAACACGATTTCGCGCAGCAATCGCCGCTACAACAGCACTGCCAGCGTTGCCATCGCTGTGGCGCCGCCGGCTCGTGGCGTTTCCGCTCCGGCGGGGTTTGCACCGACTCCCCGCACCGTGGCGCCCGCGCCCGCAGCACCGGCACCGCGCCGCAAGTCGTATCGGCTGGTGGCCATTGGTACTTCGACGGGTGGTCCGGTCGCGCTTCAGCGCGTACTGACTCAGCTTCCCGCCAGTTTTCCAGCGCCCATCGTGCTGATCCAACACATGCCCGCTGCCTTTACCAAGGCCTTCGCCGAGCGCTTGGACAAGCTTTGCAAAATCCGCGTCAAGGAGGCCGAAGATGGCGACCTGCTGCGTCCCGA
>DPSI01000175.1 GCA_003527165.1 Pseudomonas sp. | reverse complement strand
TCGAAATCGCGCTCGGCAAGCAACGAGGCCGAACCGCCTTGCGCTGCGCTACTGTTCAGGCCTGCCTGCAGTTCATCGAGTAGCACACGATCGAGTTCGGCATTGGCCGGTGCGTCAGGCCAGGCGACATCGGCGTTGCTGCCTGCGGGACGCTGAACACTGAGCAGAAATATCTCACTGGTATCGCGCTGCACGCCTGGCTCGATGCGAACCCGGACGCGGGTCTCGCCCTCGCCCAAGCCAAGGTTGCGCACCAGAGCTGGGGTCAGCTGATCGCGTGTCTGCCAGGCAGTAACGAACTCGCCCGTCTGAGGGCGCTCTTCGGCGATCTGAAAACCATTGTCGGTGAAGAACTGCCGGGCCGCGGCCCAGACCTGGGAAGGTGCGCGCATGGCAACGAGCCAGCGAGCGTCTTCTGAAGTCTGCAGGCTGAACTCACTGGCTTCTTCGGCGATCAGTAGTCTTTGGGGACGCGGTGCCTCGTATTCGCCAGTGGAACGGGTATTAGCCACCTGCTGGGGAATGGGCAGCAGTGGCTCGATCGGACGCAGCTCGGCATCGGCCGGAACCTGCATCGGCGGCACCTGCTGTGCCTGCAGGTAATCGCTACCACGGTCGCGAAAATATCCGTCTTCGCCCCACAACCAGCCACAACCGCTGGTTCCAGAGATAATCAGGGCTAGGGTCGAGAGGCCGGCCAGTCGCTTCATGCATGTTCCTTCATTGTTTAAACCAGTACACCATACTGTTCAGGCCAGCACACCGGACTGACGCATAGCTTCGCGAAGCGGCTCCTGGCAGCGCTGGCTCAGCCAGGTCAGGGGCAAGCGAATACCGTCCGGCATCAGGCCCATCTCATGCAGTGCCCACTTCACTGGGATCGGATTGGCTTCGATGAACAAAGTCTGATGCAGCGGCATCAACAGTGCATTGATGGCACGTGCTTTTTCCGCATCGCCGGCAATGGCGGCCGCGCAAAGCTCGCTCATGGCGCGGGGCGCGACGTTTGCAGTGACGGAGATATTGCCCTTGCCGCCCATCAGCATCAGTTCGACAGCGGTGGCGTCGTCGCCGGAATAGACGAGAAAATCCTTACCGACGCGATCGAGCACTTCCTGGCCGCGCTTGAGATCGCCGGTCGCTTCCTTGATGCCGACAATGTTAGGGACCTTGGACAAGCGCTCGATGGTTTCCGGCAGCATGTCGCAGGCAGTACGGCCGGGAACGTTGTAGAGGATCTGCGGAATCGCCACGGCCTCGGCGATATGGCGAAAGTGCAGGTACATGCCTTCCTGGGTCGGCTTGTTGTAGTACGGCGTGACCAGCAGGCAGGCATCGGCGCCTGCCGCTTTGGCATTTTCGGTCAGCTCGACAGCTTCGCGAGTGGAGTTGGCACCGGTGCCGGCAATAACCGGAATACGGCCGTTGACCTGATCCACCACCCGGCGGATCACCTCGATGTGCTCGGGCACCTCGAGCGTCGCAGACTCGCCAGTGGTACCGACCGCAACGATTGCGTTGGTGCCTTCCTGTAGATGAAAGTCCACCAATTTGCTCAGGCTATCCCAATCAAGACCACCCTGCGCGTCCATGGGAGTGACCAACGCCACCATACTGCCCGCAATCATGCAACCCACTCCTGCCGGAAAAAGAGAGGCGTAATGGTACAAGGCTCCTGAGCGCTTTGCGAGCACGCTGGATGCATCCCACCGTCGGAACGATAGGGTGCCGGCGATACACTTTGTACCGCTTACCCCGCACACGCATTCCCTCTGGCGACGCTTTTCGCTACCCTTAGCCGTTTTCGGCTTGGCTGGCCGACCGATTCATCACCGCCAGGAACCTGCATGTCCACCCCCCCAGTACCCCGAGAACAATTTCTCGTCATCAGCGCCATGGGCCGCAGCCCAATGGCGCTCACCAACGTACTTTGCAGAGCCAGCAACGAGAATCGCTGCGCCGTGGTCAGTACGCGCCTGACCCGACATGGCGAATGCTGTGCACTGGTCCTGGAAATCACCGGAACCTGGGACGCCCTCGCTCGCATGGAAACGGCACTACCGGGCCTGGCCAAGAAGCACGAGTTCACCACCAATGTGGTACGCAGCGAGGCATTGGAAACCCGCCCGCAGGCGCTGCCCTATGTGGCCTATGTCAGCTCGGTCTACCGCCCAGACATTCTCAACGAGCTATGCCAGTTTTTCATTGACCACCGCGTCGAGCTCGAGAGCCTGACCTGCGATACCTATCAGGCACCCCAGACCGGCGGCACCATGCTCAACGCGACCTTGACCGTCACGCTGCCGGCCGGCACGCAGATCAGCTGGCTACGTGACCAGTTCCTGGACTTTGCCGATGCACTGAATCTCGACGCCCTGATTGAGCCTTGGCGCCCGCAGAACCCCTGATAAGGAACCGTAATGTCCGTAGAAATCGATCAACCCGTTCCGCCCTTTCAGGCCCAGGCCACCGGCGATACCCAGGTCAGCCTCGAAACACTAAAGGGCAAGCAGGTCGTGCTCTACTTCTATCCGAAGGACAACACGCCGGGCTGCACCACCGAGGGTCAGGGTTTTCGCGATCTGCACGAGGCCTTCAGCGAAGCCAATACACAGGTCTTCGGCGTATCACGAGACAGCCTGAGGACCCATGAAAACTTCAAAGCCAAGCAGGCATTCCCCTTCGAACTCATCTCCGACAAGGATGAGCAACTCTGCCAGCTGTTCGATGTGATCAAGCTGAAAAAGCTCTACGGCAAGGAATACATGGGCGTGGACCGCAGCACCTTCCTGATCGACCGCGACGGCATCCTTCGCCAGCAATGGCGAGGCGTGAAGGTTCCCGGAC
>DPSI01000515.1 GCA_003527165.1 Pseudomonas sp. | reverse complement strand
GGCGCGCTCGAGGGCGACCTCGATCCAGATCAGTGCCGATGACCTGGACGACCCGGAAAAGCTGCAGCGTTTTCAGCAGGCGCAGAATCAGCTGACCGGCGCCTTGAGCCGCTTGATGGCGGTTTCCGAGCGCTATCCGGATCTCAAATCCAACCAGAACTTCCTCGCCCTGCAGTCGCAGCTCGAAGGCACCGAGAACCGTATTGCCGTGGCGCGACGGGACTTCATTGCCGCGGTGGAGCGTTACAACACTGAGATCCGTACCTTCCCCGGGCGCATCTGGCACACCCTGATGTACAGCGACATGCCGATCCGCGAGAACTTCGAGGCCACCGCGGAGAACGCCGAACAAGCGCCGCAAGTGCAGTTTCAATGACGTTCAGGCTCCCGCTGATTCTGGCGCTGCTGTTCTGGGCGAGCGGTCTCGCCGCCCAGGAATTCGAGCTGCCAGCGCTGACGGGCCGAGTGGTCGATCGTGCCGAGCTGCTCGATACCCAGGCCGAAGCGCGTTTGACCAGCATGCTCGCCGCCCATGAGCAGTCGACTGGCGAACAGGTGGTGGTCGTCACCGTGCCCGATCTGCAAGGCCGTAGCATTGAAGAATTCGGCGTCCAGCTCGGGCGCGAATGGGGTATCGGACAGGCAGGCGAGGACAACGGTGCGCTGCTGATCGTCGCCCGCGATGACCGTCGGGTTCGCATCGAGGTGGGTTACGGGCTCGAGGGGCGGCTGACCGATGCGCAATCATCGGTGATCATCAACCGCATCACCACGCCCGCGTTCCGCGAAGGCGATTTCACCCGCGGCATTACCGAAGGCACCGCGGCGATGATCCAGGTTTTAGGCGGCGATCCGCTGCGGACCGCCGATATGCGTCCGGCGATGCCCATGGGCGCGCAAGAGCCGGGTGGCCTCGGCATTCTCGGCTTCTTTCTGATGCTGGTGGCGATCTTCGTGATTGGTGGCGGCCGGGGTGGTCGCGGCGGCGGACGTGGCGCCGGGCGTGCGCTGTTGCTCGGGGCATTGCTGGGTGGCATGGGCCGCGGCGGCGGTGGGGGCGGCTTTGGCGGTGGTGGTTTCGGCGGCGGTGGTGGCGGCTTTGGCGGCGGCGGCGCCTCCGGTGGCTGGTGATCAGGCATTGAACGCAGAGGTAAATCTACCAGTCGCGCGCCTGGCTAAAGATTGCGCGATGGATGGTGCCGCTCAGAACGTCGGTGCGTACCCTATCAGCTGATCAGAATGACGAGAGCCTTCAATGATGGAAACGCAATGACCCTATTGTCCGAAAGCGAGCTGCAGCAGGTGGCCGAGGCGATCGACCGCGTCGAGCGCGATACCGATGCCGAACTGGTGACCGTGCTGGCGGCCCAGGCCGATGACTATCGCTATATCCCCCTGCTATGGGCGAGCCTGATCTCGCTGTTGCTGCCCGGCGCGCTGCTGTTCTTCAGCGGTTGGCTGGCTGCCTGGCAATTGCTGCTGGTGCAATGGCTGACCTTTATCGTGCTGGCGGTAATATTCCGTATCCCCAGCCTGACCAGCCGACTGATCCCGCGGTCGGTCCGGCATTGGCGGGCCTGCAATCTGGCACGTCGGCAATTCATCGAACTGAACCTGCACCACACCGATGGCGGCACGGGCATGCTGATCTTCGTCTCCGAAGCCGAGCGTTATGTGGAGATTCTGGTGGATCGGGGCATCTCCAGCCGCATCGATAACAGCGCCTGGCAATCGATCGTCGCGAACTTTACCGGGGAGGTGCGCAACGGGCAGGTGCTTCACGGATTTCTAGGCTGCATCGAGGCGTGCGGCTCGTTGCTCAAGCAGCACGTGCCGGCGACCCACGAGCGCAACGAGTTGCCGAACCATCTGGTAGTGCTGCCCTAGCGTTGAACCGGAAGGCTGCGGCGCGCCCGCGAACTGCAGATCACCGAAACAAAAACGGCGGAGCCGCGCATTACTGACTCGCGCGGCCTCCGCCGTTTTTCTGTCTCGACGTTGCTCAGAGCATTCCGGGACCGTCGTCCTCGGGTTGCTCGACCGGCGCCAAATCGAGGAACTGGGCATTGTCCACGGCGCTGGCGGCGACGCGATCGATGCTGCTCATGGCATGGCCGATAATCGAGCTGACGCTCGCCTCGTGATGCATCTCGGGCAGGCGCTCGATGGCCGCGAGGACCTCTTCACCGGGCACGGTTTCCTCGGCCAGCAGCCGCTCGGCAATCTCGTCCAGCGCTGGTTTAAGGCGCTGCAGCAGCGCCATGCAATCGCGGTCCAGCTGCTTGAGCAGATTGTCCGCCGCGCGAATGGATTCGCCGGAATCGAATTCGATATGCGCGTCGCGCACGGCCTGCAGGCTCAACAGCGAACCGTTCGGCCCCATGCCCAGTGCGCCGACCATCGACAAGGCGATCTTCGAGGCTTCCTGCAGGTCCTGACCGGCGCCGGACGACACTTCGTGAAAATACAGCTGCTCGGCGCCGCGACCGGCCAACAGCATCTGGATACGGTTGCGCAGCTCGGACTCCATGTGTAGGCGCTTATCCTCCACCGGCGTCACCAGGGTCACACCCAGGGCCTGACCGCGCGGCAGGATGGTGACCTTTTCCACCCGGCCGACTTTCAGTGCCGCGGCGACCAGTGCATGGCCGGCTTCATGCACGGCGATGCGCTTGCGGTCGGTGGGCGACATGGGCGTGACGCCCGACGGCTGCTCGCCGATGCGGCAAGTCTCCACGGCGTCGACGAAGTGCGCCATGCTGACTTCGCTGGCCCCGCCACGTGCCGCGAGCAGCGCCGCATGATTGGCGATATAGGCAATGGCGGCAGGGGTCAGGCCGACGGTATTGCGCGCCAACTGGGCGAAGTCGAGGTCCTGCTCGGCCCGGATTTTACCGGCATAGAGGCGGAACAGCGCCTCGCGGTCGTTCAGCCCCGGCAGGCCGACGGCGATGGAACGGTCGAAGCGGCCCTCGCGCACCAGCGCCGGGTCGAGCGAGTTGGGGAAGTTGGTCGCGCCCAGTACCAGCACGCCGCTGGCACCGTCGAAGCCGTCCATCTCGGCGAGGAACTGGTTGATGATGCGGTTGCTCTCGGCATCGCTGGAACGCTGCTGCTCGGCGCGTTTGCCGATGCCGTCGATCTCGTCGATGAAGA
>DPSI01000516.1:1895-3166 GCA_003527165.1 Pseudomonas sp. | reverse complement strand
GCCCCGCCAGCGACCCGACCAGCATGCAGAGCCCCGGTCGATAGCAGGAGAAGGCGATGGCGGCCATCCATATCGGAATATCGGGCTGGCGCTACGCACCCTGGCGAGGCGACTTCTATCCCAAGGGCCTTACCCAGAAGAACGAACTCAAGTTCGCCTCGCGTGCGGTAAGCAGTATCGAAATCAATGGGTCCTTCTACTCGCTCCAGCGCCCTGAGCTCTACACCGCCTGGTACGACGAAACCCCGAAGGGCTTCGTCTTCAGCGTCAAGGCGCCGCGATACATCACGCACATCCTGCGATTGCGCGATGTGGAGAAGCCCATCGCCAACTTTCTCGCCTCCGGCGTGCTTGCGCTCAAGGACAAGCTCGGGCCGATGCTCTGGCAGTTTCCGCCCTCGTTCAAGTTCGACGCCGAGCTGTTCGAGACCTTTCTCAAATTGCTGCCTCACGATACCGAGGCCGCACTGGAAATGGCCAAAGGCTGCGAAGCACGCATGGAAGGGCGCAGCTATTTGCAGATCGACCGCAAGCGCCGGCTGCGGCATGCGGTGGAGATCCGCAACCAAAGCTTCGTCGACCCCGCGTTCGTCGCGCTGCTGCGCAAGTACAAGGTCGCATTGGTCGTTGCCGACACTGCCGGCAAATGGCCTTACCGGGAAGACCTGACTAGCGACTTCGTCTACATCCGTCTACACGGCGCCGAGGAGCTCTATACCAGCGGCTACAGCGACGAGGCGCTGGATAATTGGTGCCAACGCATCAGGCTTTGGAGCCAGGGCCGGCAACCCGAGGACGCTCAGCTCATTTCTTGCGCCAAGCCTCCGTCACGCAAGGCGCGAGAGGTTTATTGCTATTTCGATAACGACGTGAAGGTCCGAGCGCCTTACGACGCGCGACAGCTGTTGCGCCGGCTCGGGCTGGAGGAAGACCTGGAGACCACTCCGGGCCACCTGGAAGGAGCACTGGCTTGAATCTGGACAAGAATCACCCGCTCGACAGCAGCGACCTGGACGCCCACATGTCCACAGCGGTCAACGCGATCCGCCTGCTGACGGTCAACACACACAAGGGCTTCACCGCCCTCAATCGGCGTTTCATCCTGCCGGAGCTGCGCGAGGCGGTCAGAGCGGTATCGGCCGATGTCGTGTTCCTGCAGGAAGTGCTGGGGACGCATGAGAAGCACGCCCTGCGTTTTCACGATTGGCCGAAGATGTCCCAGTATGAGTTTCTGGCCGACAGCATCTGGACTGATTTTGCCTATGGCCGCC
>DPSI01000516.1:0-1760 GCA_003527165.1 Pseudomonas sp. | reverse complement strand
GCGCAACGCGGTCTACCCGGACGGCGACCACGGCAACGCCCTGCTGTCCAAGTTTCCGATCACGCGATACGAGAACCTCGATATCTCAATCGCCGGCCCAGAGCGCCGAGGCCTGTTACACAGCGTCTTGCAGGTGCCGGGACACGAGGAATTTCATGCGATCTGCGTCCATCTTGGCCTGCGCGAATCCCATCGGCAGCAGCAACTCGGCCTGCTTTGCGAACTGATCGATTCGCTGCCCCAAGACGCGCCGGTGGTCGTGGCCGGCGATTTCAACGACTGGCGGCTCAAGGGGGCCCAGATACTGGATCGCTGCGCCGGCATGCACGAGGTGTTCGCGGTGTCCCAGGGCAGGGTGGCCAAAACCTTTCCGGCACGCTGGCCGATGCTGCGCCTGGATCGCATCTATGTGCGCAATGCGACGAGCCATAAAGCGCGGATTCTCGGTAACAAACCCTGGACGCACTTGTCCGATCATCTGCCCTTAGCGGTGGAGATACACCTATGAATTTTCACTGGAGAGACGGGAATCGCCTTCAGTTGTTGGAAAACGGAGAGGAATTTTTTCCCGCCGTGTTCGAGGCCATTGCGGCCGCAGAAAAAGAAGTCCTGCTGGAAACCTTCATCTTTTTCAAGGACAAGGTTGGCCAAGAGCTTCAGAAAGTTCTGATCGGCGCGGCTGAGCGTGGCGTCACTGTCAACGTCACCGTGGACGGTTATGGGTCGGCTGACCTGAACGGTGACTTCGCCGCTGCGATGACACGGGCCGGCGTACGCATCCATATGTTCGACCCCGGCAAGCGGCTTCTGGGCAAGCGCGTCAACGTGTTCCGCCGCATGCACCGCAAGATCGTCGTGGTGGATGGCGAGGTCGCCTTCATCGGCGGGATCAACTTCTCTGCCGATCACCTGGGTGATTTCGGTCCGGCAGCCAAGCAGGACTACGCGTTGCGGGTCGAAGGGCCAGTGGTCCATGACATCCATCGTTTCGCCCTCAGCGCCATCGATGCGGAGCTGTCGAACCGGCGCTGGTGGCATCGACGAGCGCGAACGCAAAGCAATGGATACGTCGGTGTCAGCCGGGGCGAGGCCCGTGCGTTGTTCGTAACCCGCGACAACCAGGATCACCGCAACGATATCGAGCAGCATTACCTGCAGGCGATACGTGACGCGCGCTCTCGATTGCTGATCGCCAATGCCTACTTCTTTCCCGGCTACCGGGTATTGCGCGAAATCCGCAACGCGGCCCGCCGCGGTGTGCGGGTGCGGCTGATTCTTCAGGGCCAGCCGGATATGCCTATCGCCAAGTTCGGCGCGCGCATGCTCTATAACTATTTGATGAGCGACGGCGTCGAGATCCACGAATACTGCCGTCGGCCGTTGCACGGCAAAGTCGCGCTGGCGGATTACGAATGGTCCACGGTGGGTTCGAGCAATCTCGATCCGCTCAGCCTGTCTCTTAATCTCGAGGCGAATCTGATCATTCGCGATCATGCGTTCAACCGACAGCTGCACGAGAATCTGGACCGTTTGCTGCAACAGGACTGCCGACGCATTCCGTTGGAACGCATCATCCGCGGCTACTGGTGGCGTGCGCCGCTGGCTTTTTTCATCTTTCACTTTCTGCGCCATTTCCCGCAGCTGGTTGGCCTGTTTCCAGCCCATCGACCCAAACTGCAGCTACTCGACGCGGAGCCGCTCGAGCCCAATCCAGCCCCCTTGCAACGAGACCATCAATGAGCGAGCCCCATGACGAGTCA
>DPSI01000367.1 GCA_003527165.1 Pseudomonas sp. | reverse complement strand
CCCTCGTTGCAGGCCGAACGCACCCGCTCGATGACTTCCAGGCGACGGCTGTCGGCCACCAGCACGGTGTTCACCGGGGTACGGCCGGGTGGCAGCTCGTCGAGGATCGAGGTGTCCAAGTCGGCATAGGCACTCATCGCCAGGGTCCGGGGGATCGGCGTTGCGGTCATGATCAACTGGTGTGGGCAGAGCCGGCCGTCGACGCCCTTGCGCCTCAACGCCAGGCGCTGCTGCACGCCGAAGCGATGCTGCTCGTCAATGATCACCAGCGCCAGCCGCCTGAACTGCACCTCGTCCTGAAACAGCGCATGGGTACCAACCACCATCGGGCAGCCATCGGCGATGCGCTCCAGCGCCGCGGCACGCGCCTTGCCCTTGAGCTTGCCGGCCAGCCAGGCGACCTCAATGCCCAGCGGCTCCAGCCATTTGCAGAAGGTGATGAAGTGCTGCTCGGCGAGAATTTCGGTGGGCGCCATTAGCGCCACCTGATAGCCGGCCTCCAATGCCTGCAGCGCCGCCAGCGCGGCGACCACCGTCTTGCCGGCGCCGACATCGCCCTGCACCAGGCGCAGCATCGGCTCGTCCTGAGTCAGGTCATAGGCGATTTCCGCGCCGACCCGCTGCTGCGCGCCGGTGGGTTGGAAGCCGAGGTTGTGTAGATAACGCTGCGGCAGGCTGCGCGCCACCGGCAAGGGTGGGGCATGTTGCGCGCGGACGCTTTCGCGCAGCCGTTGCAGCGAAAGCTGGTGGGTCAGCAATTCCTCGAACGCCAGGCGATGCTGAGCCCAATGGCGGCCCTCGGCGAGCTCTTCGAGATCAGCATCCGGTGGTGGTCGGTGCAGGTAGCGAATGGCATCGTCCAGCGGAGCCAGTCGGTAATCGCGTGCAAGTTCCTCGGGCAACCAATCGGGCAGGCTGTGCGGCCCGAGCCGGGCCAGCGCCTGCTGGGTGAGCTGACGCAGGCGCTGCTGGGTCAGGCCTTCGGTGGTCGGGTAAATGGGCGTCAGGGTCTGTTCCACTGCAACCGCTTCGTTGTCGCTGAGCGCACGGTATTCCGGGTGATAGATTTCCAGGCCGGAGGCGCCGGGCCGGGCTTCGCCATAACAGCGCACCTGGGTGCCGCGCTTGAGCCCTTCCTTCTGCGCCTGGCTGAAATGGTAGAAGCGCAGGCTGAGGCTGCCGCTGCCGTCATGCAGGCGCACCAGCAGGCTACGACGACGACCCATGACCACATCGGCGCCGGTCACCGTGCCTTCGATCACTGCATCCTGGCCCGGCCGCAGCGCACCGATCGGCACGATGCGGGTGCGATCCTGATAGCGCAGCGGCAGGTGGAACAGCAGGTCCTGTAGGGTTTCCAGACCGACCTTGGCGAGCTTTTCGGCCAGCGCCGCGCCGACGCCCTTGAGTGCGGTGACCGGGACCGTCGCCAGCTCGCTCATGGAGTCAGGCGTTCGCGGCGGGCGGTTTGGCGACCGAGCACAGGCGGATGGAGTCGGCCAGTACCTCGATTGCCTTTGGACGTGGGAAGCTGGCGCGCCAGGCGATCGCCACGGTGCGGAACGGCACCGGCGCCGTCAGCGGACGGATGTCCAGCACACCCGGGGAGTAGTGATGGCTGTCCACCGCCGACAGCGGCAGGATAGACACGCCCAGGCCGGAGGCGACCATATGGCGGATGGTTTCCAGTGATGAGGATTCCACGGTGGTGTGGGTCGGGGCTTCGCCCTTGCGGGTGGTAGGGCAGGCTTCGAGCACCTGATCGCGGAAGCAATGGCCTTCACCGAGCAGCAGCAGGCTCTTGTCGTTGAGCATCTCGGCGTCGATGGTTTCTTTTTTGGTCCACGGGTGGCTGGCTGGCATCAGCACGTAGAAGGGTTCGTCATACAGCGGCAGCGTCAGCACGTCGGCTTCCTGGAACGGCAGCGCGATGATGATCGCATCCAGCTCACCGGTGCGCAGTTTGTCGCGCAGCACGTGAGTGAAGTTCTCCTCGATATACAGCGGCATGTCCGGCGCCACGCGATGCAGCTGTGGGATCAGGTGCGGGAACATGTAGGGGCCGACGGTATAGATGGCGCCGACCTTGAGCGGCGCCGCCAGCTGATTCTTGCCGGCCTGGGCGAGCTCGCGAATGCTCTGTGCCTGCTCCAGCACCTTCTGCGCCTGGGTGACGATGCCTTCGCCGACCGGGGTCAGCCGCACCGCGCTCTTGGTCCGCTCGAAAATCAGCACGCCGAGCTCGTCCTCGAGCTTCTTCACCCCCACCGAGAGGGTTGGCTGGCTGACGTGGCAACGTTCGGCGGCGCGGCCGAAATGCTGTTCCTGGGCGAGCGTGACGATGTAGCGCAGTTCGGTCAGTGTCATAGTGAGTTTCCATCAGGGTGCCGGCTAGCATAGCCTTTGCTCGCCTTCGAACCAACTGGGCAGCGTCCCGTTCATTGCCAGCTGATCAGCGGCAAAATTCATGTGGCAGCGGTACACTCATGCAAGACGGGCCGATTGAGTGGCCCGCAATGGTTACGGAGCAACCGCCATGGCTATTCGTCCTTCTGTAATGATCGCCGGCTGCGGCGACGTCGGTATCCGCCTCGGTTTGCAACTGAGCCGGGCGGGTTGGACGGTCTATGGCCTGCGTCGTCAGGCCGCGGGTCTGCCGGTGCCGATCCTGCCGGTCAAAGGTGATCTGTCGGCCAGCGCCGTGCCGCGCAGCTGGCCCAACGGTAGCCTGGACTATCTGGTATACGCGGCATCGGCCAGTCAGCATGACGAAGCAGGATACCGAGCCGCCTATGTCGAAGGATTGCGCAACGCGGTTGGCTGGTTGCAGCAGCGCGGCC
>DPSI01000301.1:482-4237 GCA_003527165.1 Pseudomonas sp. | reverse complement strand
GAATGCCTATGCCGGGCACGAGCAACCAGACGCAGCAAGAATTCACGGCCCGGCTGTCTGGTGTTTACGGCGGGCCGAAGCGATTCATCCCGTTGTTGCCTGGCATTAGCAGCATCGCTAAGGGAAAGAGGGGCCGGTTGCCGATAGCTTGCTGTGCCTGCCTTGTCTGGATGATTCGCTCAAGCTGAAGCGCTGCCGTGCCAGCAACAAGTTGCAACCGAAAGGTGAGTCCGAGCTTTATGCGACATGGGGGCGCGTTACGGTTGCCGCAGCCAGCGCTGCGTTAGCTGCGCCGCTTGATCATGGGTTGCACGGTATTCGCGATCCAGGCGCGCGATCAGCTCTTCGGTACTCGGCAGATCTCGTATCTCGCCCACGCCTTGGCCTGCGGACCAAACGGTTTTCCATGCCTTGGCTTCGTCACTGACCGGCTTGACTTTCTCGGCGTAGTTCATTTCGCCCTTGCTGTTCAGGCGCTCCTCGTCGTAGCCCGCCTGTCGCAGGCTTTGCCGCAGGAAGCTCGCCGGCACGCCTGAAACGGCGGCGGTGTGAACGATGTCCGCCGCATGGGCCTGTAGCAGCAGCTGCTTGTATTCTTCCGAAGCCTGGCTCTCGCGGGTAGCAATGAAGCGTGTCCCCATGTAGGCGAGATCCGCTCCCAGTAGCTGCGTCGCGAATATTTCATGGCCATGGTTAAGGCAGCCTGACAGTAGCAGTGTCTTATCGAAGAACTGACGGATCTCGGCGATCAGCGCAAACGGACTCCAGGTACCTGCATGGCCGCCGGCGCCTGCCGCAACCGCAATCAGACCGTCGACTCCGGCTTCGGCGGCTTTCTCTGCATGTCGGCGTGTGGTGACGTCATGAAAGACCAGCCCGCCATAGCCATGGACGGCGTCCACCACTTCCTTTACGGCACCGAGACTGGTGATGACGATCGGGACCCGTTGCTCCACGCATATTGCAAGATCCGCCTGCAGGCGCGGGTTGCTGTGGTGCACGATCAGATTGACGGCATATGGTGCGGGTTCGTGCATGCCTGAGAGCTCGTGGTCTATCTCCAGCAGCCAATCCCGGAACCCGCTGCTTTCCCGCTGATTCAGCGCGGGGAAGCTGCCCACTATGCCGCTGCGACAACAGGCGGTGACGAGCGTCGGGTTGGACACCAGAAACATCGGCGCGGCGACCAGAGGAAGGCGCAGGCGTTCTTCGAGCAGGGCTGGCAGCGACATGGCAAATTCCTCACATGGGCTTCAGAACGGTTTGACGACGACCAGAATGACAATAGCCAGCAGCAGCAGCACTGGAAGTTCGTTGAACCAGCGGTAGAACACGTGGCTGCGGGTATTCTCGTTGCGTGCGAAACGCTTCAGCTGCGCGCCGCACACATGGTGATAGCCGACCAGTAGGACAACCAGTGCGAGTTTGGCGTGGAGCCAGCCGCCACTGGTGAACAGTGCAGGGTTCAGCGCGATCATGCCTATTCCGAAAAGGAGCGTGGCGACCATCGAGGGCATCATGATCCCGCGATAGAGCTTACGTTCCATGACCTGGAATCGCTCCCGACTGATCGCGTCCTCGCTCATGGCGTGATAAACGAACAGCCTCGGCAAATAGAACAGCCCGGCGAACCAGCAGACGATCGCGACGACGTGCAAGGCTTTCAGCCAGAGATAGAGCATTCAGGATTCCTTGGTTCCAGGGTCTGGCTGATAGTAGTGGCTTGAAGGCCCGCGCGTCATCTAGGAGGTTGGCCCTGGGCGCAGGCAGCTTTATCATCGGCGTTCTTATTGTTCCACTGCGCGAGGCAGCTCATGGTCAAGGTCGGAATCGTTGGCGGCACAGGCTACACAGGGGTCGAATTGCTGCGTCTGTTGGCGCAGCACCCCCAGGCCGAAGTGGCTGTGATCACCTCCCGCTCCGAAAATGGAGTCAAGGTGACGGATATGTATCCGAACCTGCGAGGCCATTACGACGAGCTGGCCTTCAGTGTGCCGGACACCGCGACGCTGGGCGCCTGCGATGTGGTCTTCTTCGCGACTCCCCATGGCGTCGCTCATGCGTTGGCGGCAGAGCTGCTGGATGCGGGTACACGAGTTATCGACCTATCCGCGGACTTCCGGCTTCAGGATGCCGATGAATGGGCCAAGTGGTACGGGCAGCCACATGGGGCACCGGCTCTGCTGCCAGAGGCCGTTTATGGCCTGCCGGAGGTTAATCGCGAGCAGATCAAGGGCGCGAGGTTGATTGCCGTTCCTGGTTGTTATCCGACCGCGGCCCAGCTCGGCTATCTGCCGTTGCTGGAAAACGGCTTGGCGGATCCATCCCGCCTGATCGCCGATTGCAAGTCGGGCGTCAGCGGTGCGGGTCGCGCGGCCAAGATCGGTTCCCTGTTTACCGAGGCTGGCGAGAACATGATGGCCTACGCCGTAAAGGGGCATCGCCATCTGCCGGAGATCACTCAGGGTTTGCGGCGCGCTGCCAAGGGCCCCGTTGGGCTGACTTTCGTCCCGCATTTGACACCCATGATCCGCGGCATTCATGCCACGCTGTACGCTGCGGTGAGCGACACCTCGGTTGATCTCCAGGCGCTTTACGAACAGCGCTACGCCAGCGAACCATTCGTCGATGTGATGCCGACAGGCAGCCACCCTGAGACCCGTAGTGTGCGTGGCGCCAATATGTGCCGTATCGCCGTCCATCGTCCGCAAGGCGGCGATCTCGTGGTCGTACTGTCGGTCATTGATAACCTCGTTAAAGGTGCGTCTGGTCAGGCGTTGCAGAACATGAACATTGTTTTCGGCCTGGATGAACGGCTCGGCTTAGGCAACGCGGCGCTGCTGCCTTGAGCGTCAGCGTGATTGCCGTGCCTTAGAGTGATCTCGCTTCTATGCGCCGACTGCTAGATGAATAGTTGACCAATTTTGTAGGAGAAGCCGATAATGCGGTGTCAACGCAGTAATGTGCGCTCCCGCGCCAGGAGAACCAAATGAGTGTCGAATCCTTCACGCCCACCGCGATTCAGTTCAGTCAGGGTGCCGCGAGCAAGGTTAAGAGTCTGGTCGATGAAGAGGGGAATCCGCGGCTGAAGCTGCGCGTCTTCGTCACGGGCGGCGGCTGCTCTGGTTTCCAGTACGGTTTCACCTTCGATGAAGATCTGGCCGAGGATGACACCATCATCGAGCGTGAAGGTGTGAGTCTTGTCGTGGACCCGATGAGCTATCAGTACTTGGCTGGTGCTGAAGTCGATTACCAAGAAGGTTTGGAGGGTTCTCGCTTCGTCATCAAGAATCCGAATGCGACGACAACTTGCGGTTGCGGTCAGTCCTTTTCGATCTAGGGCTCTTTCGCTGAAAAAAACACCGTGCATTGGCACGGTGTTTTTGTTTGTTAGCGGCAAATAAACGCAGTGGTCTGGACTGGATGAAGGTTCAGACAGGGTAAATTGCGCCCAGAATTCGAGGCCCTCGGGCCCCTGTCACACTCGGCCGGTTGGCGGCGATACCTTCGATGCAGCAATGTGCTAGCCAGGCGAACGCCATGGCTTCTATCCAGTCTGGTTCTACCCCGTAATCAGCGGTGCTGGTCACCTCGCATGCAGGCAACAGGGCTTGCAGTCTGTGCATCAGCGCGGTGTTGTGCGCGCCGCCGCCGCAAACCAGCACGTCTTGTGTTTCCGGCTGGGTGGCAAGCAGCGAATCGCAGATGCTGCGAGCAGTCAGTTCCAGCAATGTAGCCTGGACGTCTTCAGGGGC
>DPSI01000301.1:0-356 GCA_003527165.1 Pseudomonas sp. | reverse complement strand
CTCAGGGGCAACGTTGGGGCACGAGGCGAGTCGAGCATCCAGCCAGGACAGGTTGAAGAGTTCCCGCCCTGTACTTTTCGGACCCTGAGCGGTGAAGAAGTCGTCGCTTAGCAGTTCTGCAAGTAGTTGGATACTCACATGGCCGCTGGACGCCCAGTCCCCGTTTCGGTCGTATTGCTGGTCCTGGTGACGCTGAATCCAAGCGTCGAGCAGTACATTGCCCGGCCCGCAATCGAAACCACGGGTAGCTTTGCCAGGGTAGAGCAGGCTGAGATTGCTGAATCCTCCGATATTAAGCACCGCCCTAACACGCGTTGCGTTGCTGAACACGGCTTCATGAAATGCCGGTACCAGGG
>DPSI01000108.1:1931-3748 GCA_003527165.1 Pseudomonas sp. | reverse complement strand
TGGCCCGCAAGAGCGGGATGCGACGTCTCCTCGTCGGGCTCGATAAGGCTGTCGAAGACGGGTTCGACGCGCTCCTGCGCATCAAGGCGCTCGGTCAGCGGGCCGCGAGGGACCGCCAGTGGGCTTGGCGGAGCAGGTCGCTCTTCGCTCACGGGGATGAGCTGCAAATCCGCCGCGCCGGAGGTCGGCTTGGCGATGGGTGTTGGCTCCGCCTGCGTCTGATGGTGCGTGACCGGCGTGTCGGTTTCTTCACTTAGCAGTTGCTCAGCCCAAACCTCGTCATCGGAGGTCGAGTGATCCTCGGTGTGTGGCCGCAGGCTCTCGCTGGATTGCGGCTGCAGTTCGAGAAACTCGCGCGACAGTTCCAGTTCCTGTCGTTCGAGCTTCGCCAGTTCTTCGTCCAGGTCTAGGCTGTCCAGGTCGAGATCGTCATGGATCCACAGCGTGCTGTTATCAGCCGCAGACTTTGTCGGTTGCTGCGTGCGGGCTTGTGCAGATCCGCTGAGGGGGGGAGGGCTGGCTGTCGCTGAGTCCGCCGCAATGCCGCCTGCCGTATCGTCCCCATGCAGGTGACGGGCTGCGTTGAAGAGTTCCATGCACGCGCCGCAACGCACCACGCCATGGGCTGCGGCGAGCTGGGCGCGGCTGACGCGGAAGCTGGTGCTGCAATGCGGGCACTGGGTGACGAAGCTGGTCATGCGTTGGTCCGACGGAAATGCCCGTAGTCTAGCGCATGCGCGCCGATGAGCGGCAGTGGCGACTGGTGGCGGATATCGCGACGGCGCGGCATTGCTACCGCGATGTCTGGTTTTGGCTCAGGGGCGTCGAATGCCGGTGATTCGCACCCAGCCGTCCTTCTCTACGGTTGGGTCCAGGTCGAACTGGTCCGAGTAGGCGGCACGAACCTCCTCGGCCTGCTCGGCCAGGATCCCGGACAGGGCCAGGCGGCCGCCGGGTTTGACTCGCTCGATGATCCGTGGCGCCAGCGCCACCAGTGGCCCGGCGAGAATGTTGGCGACGACCACGTCGGCCTGACCCTCCGGCAGTTGCTCGGGTAGATAGAGCGGAAAGCGCGCCGGGTCGATGCCGTTGCGCCCGGCGTTGTCGCGCGAGGCTTCGATGGCCTGCACATCGATGTCGGTACCCACCGCTTGCTTGGCGCCCAACAGTAGGGCGGCGATGGCCAGAATGCCGGAGCCGCAGCCGAAATCCAGCACCTGTAAGCCCTCCAGCGGCTGTGCATCCAGCCACTCCAGGCACAATGCGGTGGTGGGGTGGGTACCGGTGCCGAAGGCGAGACCGGGATCGAGCAGCAGGTTCACAGCGTCCGGCTCGGGTGCGGCATGCCAGCTGGGCACGATCCACAGCCGGCGGCCGAACCGCATCGGGTGGAAGTTATCCATCCAGCTGCGCTCCCAGTCCTGGTCTTCGATAGGCTCTAGCTCATAGGTAGGGAGTTCGCCTCCGATCAATAGCTGCAAGTGGGCGAGCAGGTTGTGCTCGTCGACATCTCCTTCGAACAATGCCAGTAGGTGTGTATGCGACCACAGCGGTGTAGTGCCGAGATCAGGCTCGAATATTGGCTGATCTTCGGCATCCATAAAGGTTACCGATACCGCGCCGACGCCCAGCAGTGCGTCTTCAAGGGTTTCCGCCTGTTCCGGCGCGATGGCGAGACGAAGTTGTAACCAGGACATGCAAAGCTCCCTTCGGGAGCAGCTTCAAGCGGCAAGCATCAAGCTGCAAGAAAAAGAAAGGGAGCGGCTTTGCCGCTCCCTTCAGGGGTGCACATCATATCGCTTGCAGCTTGCAGCTTG
>DPSI01000108.1:0-1779 GCA_003527165.1 Pseudomonas sp. | reverse complement strand
GCAGCTTGCAGCTTGCAGCTGTGTCAGTGCTTATCCATACCCAGCTTCTTTTCCAGGTAATGGATGTTCACGCCGCCCTTGCAAAAACCCTCGTCGCGAACCAGATCCCGATGCAGCGGGATATTGGTCTTGATGCCATCGACGACGATTTCGTCCAGAGCATTGCGCATGCGCACCATGGCTTCTTCGCGAGTGGCGCCGTAGGTGATCAGCTTGCCGATCAGCGAGTCGTAGTTCGGCGGTACCGAATAGCCGCTGTACAGGTGCGAGTCGACCCGTACGCCATTGCCGCCCGGCGCATGGAAGTGCTTTACCTTGCCCGGGCTGGGCAGGAAGTTCGATGGATCTTCGGCATTGATTCGGCATTCCAGGGAATGACCATGAATGACCACGTCGTCCTGCGTGATCGACAGCTTGTTGCCAGCGGCAATGCTGAGCATTTCCTTGACGATATCCACGCCAGTGACCATTTCGGTGACTGGATGTTCGACCTGCACGCGGGTGTTCATCTCGATGAAGTAAAAGCGGCCGTCCTCATAGAGAAACTCGAAGGTGCCAGCGCCGCGGTAGCCGATCTCGACGCAGGCGTCGGTGCAACGTTTGAGTACCTCTTCGCGTGCTTTCTCGTCGATGTACGGGGCTGGCGCTTCTTCAAGGACCTTCTGATGACGACGCTGCAGTGAGCAGTCCCGATCGCCCAGATGAATGGCGTTGCCCTGGCCGTCGGAGAGCACCTGGACTTCCACATGACGTGGGTTGCCGAGGAACTTCTCCAGATAAACCATCGGATTGCCGAACGCCGCGCCAGCCTCGGTGCGGGTCAGCTTGGCCGATTTGATCAGATCTTCTTCCTGATAGACCACGCGCATACCGCGACCGCCGCCACCGCCTGCTGCTTTGATGATCACTGGGTAGCCGACTTCACGGGCGATGCGCAGGGCTTCGGCCTCGTCTTCCGGCAGTGGGCCGTCAGAGCCGGGTACCACGGGCACGCCTGCTTTGATCATGGCGTCCTTGGCCGAGACCTTGTCGCCCATCAGGCGAATGGTTTCCGCTTTCGGCCCGACGAAGGCAAAGCCGGAGTTCTCCACCTGTTCGGCGAAGTCGGCGTTCTCGGCCAGAAAACCGTAGCCCGGGTGGATCGCGGTCGCGCCGGTCACTTCCGCCGCGGCAATGATCGCCGGGATGTGCAGATAGGAATTGGTAGCGAGGGCCGGCCCGATGCAGACGGACTCGTCGGCCAGGGCCAGGTGCATCAATTCGCGGTCGGCGGTGGAATGAACCGCGACGGTCTTGATCCCCAGCTCCTTGCAGGCTCGCAAAATCCGCAGGGCGATTTCACCGCGGTTGGCGATTAGTACTTTTTCCAACATCGCTGGTTCTCCGCGGTTCAAACGATGGTGAACAGCGGCTGGTCGTATTCGACCGGCTGACCATTCTCCACCAGGATGGATTCGATGGTGCCGCTGGTTTCGGCCTCGATGTGATTCATCATTTTCATGGCTTCGACGATGCAGAGAATGTCGCCCTTCTTAACGCTCTGGCCGACTTCAACGAAGCTGGCCGACTCAGGCGAGGAGGCGCGGTAGAAGGTGCCCACCATGGGCGAGCGAACCACGGTGCCGTTGAGCTTCGGCTGCGCCGGTGCGGCGTCGGTAGTTGCTGGGGCCGCAGCCGGAGCGGCTGCAGGGGCGGGCATCGGTGCTTGAGCGTAGTAGGGCTGCTGCATGGCCACTTGCTTGCTGTGGCGGCTGATGCGGACGGATTCTTCGCCCTCGT
>DPSI01000226.1 GCA_003527165.1 Pseudomonas sp. | reverse complement strand
GTCCTGGCTCTACTGGTCCTGTCCAAGTACATCTACATGGCGAGCATCACCAATTACTTCACGTTCTATCTGATCGAGAAGTTCGACCTTTCCGTCGCCAGCTCTCAGCTGCACCTATTCCTGTTCCTCGGCGCCGTGGCGGCGGGAACCTTTTTTGGCGGACCGATAGGCGACAGGATCGGACGCAAGGCAGTGATCTGGTTTTCGATCCTCGGCGCAGCCCCTTTCACCCTGGCGATGCCCTACCTGGACCTGTTCTGGACGAGCGTGCTCAGTGTGATCATCGGGTTCATCCTGGCCTCTGCTTTCTCGGCCATCGTGGTTTACGCACAGGAGCTCGTCCCTGGCAACGTGGGGATGATTGCGGGTGTGTTCTTCGGGCTGATGTTCGGCTTCAGTGGTATTGCAGCGGCAGCGCTTGGCCATCTGGCAGACCTGCGCGGTATTGAATATGTCTACCTGCTGTGCTCGTTCATGCCTTTGCTAGGCGTGCTTGCAATCTTTCTCCCCTCCACCGAGGCGAAACCCCGTTGATCGGCCACTAGCGGCTTTATCCACATAAGAGGCCCGAGCTATCGGGCCCTCGAGTGCGCACCGCCTGGAGCGTTAGGTGAGCCAATAAAGAATAGATCGCTCACCATGAACCGGTGAATCAAATGACCGCCTCGCTATACGCCGATCGCTAGCTGTGCCGCCGCTTAGAGCGCCCGGTCGAAAAAGGTGTCGAGCCCGCAGCGCTGCGCCAACGCCACGGTGTAGGCGCGCACCTCCTCGGGCCACTGGACGGCCTTCACCACGCTCAGGCTGCGCAGCATGGGGAACAGCGTGACGTCGTCCCAGCGCGGATACTCGTGGGTCGGCGTCAGGTCGATGATCTGCGGCAGGCGCTGCAGCTGCGCGTCCACTTCGCGCGCCTTGGCCTCGGTATTGGCCAGGGCCTCGTCGAAATCGCCGATGGTGTGGGTCTTCTTCTCGCGGAAGTGCTGATAGGCCGAGGGGCTGGCGAATTCGGCCAGACCGATGCGCGTCCAGCGAGGATAACCGAGGTACTGCAAGGTCGGCACAAAGGGTTCGAGCCATTCATGTACGGCGGCGCTGTCGGGCTCGCGGATCAGCGGCTTACCGTCCAGCCGATCGAGGTAGCGGGCGATCTCCATGCTGTCTGCCATGGGCGTGCCGTCGTCGAGCACCAGCACCGGGATCTGATGTTTGCCGATCAGACGGGTAATGGTTTGCTCGTCATCGGCCGGTAAAATCGCATGCTCGGCTTCGATCCCCTTGAGGTTCAGCAACATCCGCACGCGGGCGCTGAAGGGGCAGTGTTCGTAGTAATAGAGTTTCATCGGGCGTCGTCTCCAGACTGGTTTCAGGGATGACCTGTACGAGTGGCATCGGTTTCGACCTCGACGGCCCGATGAGACCGACGGAACCTGTGGTCATTCGGGCCGCTCCGGTCGAGGAACCTGGCCGGACGGGACCGTTCTACTGAGGCACCCACCCCGTCAAACAAAGGAGCAATCCTATGGCCGCGCTATCCGCAATCCCCGACTGCTGCTGGACCGCCAGCGCCCCGCGCAGCGACTTCCCGCGCTTGTCCGGCGCCAGCGAATGCGACGTGGTGGTGGTTGGCGGCGGCATCGTCGGGCTGACCGCCGCGCTGACTCTGTGCGAGGCCGGCAAGTCCGTCGTGGTGCTGGAGGCGCGCGAAGTGGGCCGTCAGGTCACTGGCCGCTCGACCGCAAAGGTCACTACCCAGCACGCGTTGATCTACCGACACCTGATCGATACTTTCGGCCAGGACCTGGCGCAGTGCTATGCCGATGCCAACCGCGAGGCGGTGAACAGGATTCGCCGGTGGATTGAGGAACACGGCATTGACTGCGACTACCAGCGCCAGTCGGCCTACGCCTACGCCTGTTCGCCGGCTTGGCGCTCGGCCATCGAGCGTGAGGCCGAGGCCGCGCGCTGCCTGGGATTCGCCACACGGGTGCTTGATCGCGCGCCCCTGCCCTTCGAGACGGCCGCCGCGCTGGAATTTCCCGACCAGGCGCAGTTCAACCCGGCCAGCTACCTGGTAGGCCTGGCGGTTGCGGTGCAGGCCAAAGGCGGACGTATCCACCAGCAGACTCGCGCGCAAAGCTTCGAGCACCAAGAACGTTGGCAGGTGGGTTTCGACGGTGGCACGGTGCAAGCCGATCAGGTGATCATCGCCACCCACATGCCGGTGCAAACTCCGGTCGACTACATCAGCCCGACCCAGCCGCGCTGTCACGTGGCGATCGCCTTTCGACCGCAGGAGGGCGCGCGGGTCGAAGGCATGTTCATCGCGGTGGACGAGCCGACCCATTCGATCCGCATGGGCCGCGACGCCGAAGGCCCGCTGCTGGTGGTGCTCGGCCCACGCTTCAACACCGGCCAGGACGGTGACGTGGCGCGCCGCTTCGTCGAGCTGGAGGACTGGGCGCGGCGCAACCTGCCGGTGACCGAGCCGGTGTGGCGCTGGTGCAACGAGGATTACGACACCCC
>DPSI01000549.1 GCA_003527165.1 Pseudomonas sp. | reverse complement strand
TGATCAACATCGTCACCATCGCGTTGGGGCTGACGGTAGGCTCCAAGCTGTCTGCTGAGGCTTTCCTGCAGCTGAAAACGCTTGGAATTCTCTTGCTCGGCATGGTCGCGTTTTGCGGGGGCACCGCTGCGGGCGTGCTGATGGCCAAGGTGATGAACATGTTCAGCTCGAACAAGATCAATCCTCTGATTGGCTCGGCAGGCGTATCGGCGGTGCCGATGGCGGCGCGGGTGTCGAACAAGGTCGGCCTCGAGGCGAATCCGCAGAATTTTCTGCTCATGCATGCCATGGGGCCTAATGTGGCGGGGGTAATCGGCTCGGCTGTTGCGGCCGGGATACTGCTTAGTTTTGTGGGATAGGAAGAGTCGCTCCGCTTATTGCTAGCGCGGACTTCATAGCAATAACGAATGCCTGTATCAATGCAGGCATTTTTTTGTCTGCAGGTCGGCGCAGATACCGTTCGGTATCGATGTGAGGCGAGGCCTCCCGGGGCGTTGTTAGCGGCGCGGCTGGCAGGATGGCAAACGACAAACGCCCCGACTGGAGTCGAGGCGTTTGCACTATTCCGCAGGCTGCCGGTGAGCGTCAGTCTTCTTCTTTTGCGGCTTCGGTATCTTGCGCGATCAGAGCGATCAGGGCGTTCTGCTGGCGGTGAGCGAGCTGGCGAAAACGCTGAAGTAATTCACGCTCGTGAAGCGTCAGTTCCGGGCTGTCCAGGCGCATGGTCGAATCGTCATCGAGCGCACCTTCCTGAAGAAGGCTTTGCTCCAGACGGGCGATAATTTCCGAGTTCATGCTGCGATGATGATTGCGCGCAACCTCGGCGATACGCTCACGCATTCCGTCTGGTAGACGAACCACGAATTTGTCAGCCGTGCGGCTGGAATAAACTGCCTGCTTCATAGGGCGCATAGTAAACCGGTTAGTCAGGTGGGCGATGGTGGCTTATTGCCGTTCTAGTCACCGGTCTGACACCAAACAGCGCTCGCTGTTCCAAGACCTGAAAAAAAGATGCTAGTCGGCTTAATGACGTCAATTATACGACGACAAAAAGATGAGTAAAGGTCTCGATGCTGGCAAATGGCCTTTACTGTGAACTATCACCGATCTTGCCTTTAAATTGCCTTGCGCTAGCGCAGGACAGGATCGAACTTGATCCGGCGTCCGACTACCAGAAATACCACGAAAAGGGTCCCGAAAAATGCTGTGCCAACTGCGACAAGCGTATCCCAAATACCTGGAAGGCTGGTGCCGATGCTTAGAGCGCCACAGACGATGCTGAGCACAAGGAATAAGCAACCATAGAGAGACATGTTTACCTCCGACAGAACTTACGGCTACAGGGTGCGGTCTTTAAAAAACCCAGCGCTGTGGCTGCACGGGTTTGCTTACTTCGTTGCTGATGGTTTGTGCTGGAGTCGACGGTCGTTGAACAGTTATCGCTGGGGTTTGTTTCGATACTGCTGACGAGCGATCTGTAGACGTCCTTTCTAGCAGCTGGGTTGAGGCGATAGCAGCTAACACCACGGTGCTGAACAAATAGGCTGGGCGTAACATCGGCGTCTCCTTCGCATCGTAATGGTCCGGAGGTATTAAGCATTCGGCGTGCCAGTATTTCTCTGAAAAAAACCGTTATATTTCAATGGCTTAACAGGCATACTAAGAAAGCGCCCATGCACTTTGCCTGATCGATTAAAATGTTCCCGTGCAAAATGCAATAAAGAGTCAGGCCTCGATTCTCCCAAATCCGGCTGCGTCGCCGTCACGGTCGCGGCGAGCATGACAAATGAGCCAAGGCTCGCTAACATGCTGCCGCCCCGTGCGTCCCAGTAGCTCAATTGGATAGAGCGTCCCCCTCCTAAGGGGAAGGTTGTGAGTTCGAACCTCGCCTGGGACGCCAGTTCTTCTTGCGATAAGAGTGGAGCGGCTGCCATTGTGTTGTTGGCGCACCGCTAGGCTGCGGTGGAGCGCTCGGTCCGAGCGGGGCGTTACAGCGCGGCTCGCCTCGTGGATGGTAAAGCGCTTGTTGCAGCTGCTCCGTTGTGTGGTCGACTACAAGATGGTTGTATCGGCCTATCAGCTAAAGCGATCGCTTACCTGGTCGCGTCGTGCTTCGCGTTGGAGCTGATAGACGAATCGCTCAATCTGTCGTTGCATCAGGCCACTGATGCGATAGAAGCGCATTCCGCAGAAGGTTAAGCCGAGCTTCTCATCGAAAATGACATGTCGTAGCTCAGCTGCGGTTGTGATGGTGCCGAAGGGTAGCTTGGCGGAGAGTTGTTCGTAGACTTGGCCCGTTTGCAGGCCGTTTTCTAGGTTGCCTTGAAAACTCAGCTTGCAGCCTGTTGCAGACATATCCAGCACTTTGCCTGCCAAAGGTTTCTTGATTGTTTTGCCGCTTAGTTCGGCGGCGATAGGCTGCCCGAGCAGCGGGGCGCGGTAAGCGTTGCGTCGCTGGTGATAAAGAATCTGATCGGGTAGAGGGGCCCAATAGCAGCGCGCGTCGTCCAATTCGCCGAGGTGCACGGGGTGTTGGTTGCTCCAGGCGATGCGCACGCCCTCGTAGGAACCCTCGATCTGAAACGGCTCTTCGGAGGCCATCATGCGCTCGCCGTCGCTGGGTATCAGCTCGTCGAGTGCAATCCAGCCCTTTTCACGGTTTATTTCGACCAGATAGGTTTGATACCGCTGGTTGCGTTCGGCGAAACGGATCAGCAGCGGGATGTGGTTGTCCAGCAGAAGCCGCAGGTTCGCGTGGATCTCAACTGCGGTCTTGAGTATTTGAGGAGGCTGGGGGCCTTCATCTTCGGCAAAGGGATTAGACACTTAGCTCTGCTCTCCGGCATGTAACGACGTCGGCCGCATGATAGCACTTTGATTTTATACGGCTGCGCGTGTTTCAAGCCTGGCTGAGTGGGCGATGATTCGCGCTTCTGGCGGCGGCGCCTCGGCGGTCGTAGAGGTCTGGTGTCTGGTTGCTACCCTGCAATACCTGCAGCATGCTCCCGACGGCGCTCTGGTTGGCACGGATAAGCTTGCCGTTGCGCTCGTTGGCAGTTCGGCAGGCCTCAAGAATGCCATCGAGCTGTTCTGCCTGGGCAAGGATTTCCACGCCTATCGCGGAACCCGCGGCGAACGCCGCCAAGCCGTTCCGGTCGGCGCTAAGCTGTGCCTTGGCAAGCGTCTGGCTGCGGAGGGTGCCGTGCTGACCCAGCAACGCGAGCAGCGCTTGCTTCTGAGTGAGCAGCTGTTCCAGGACTGCGAGGTTGCGCTCGGCGAGCGCCTGGTATTCGGCGTTGGTGAGCTCAAGAAGCTTACGGGCGGTGCCGATATCGTCAAGGAGCTGCTGAAGCACTTCGGTATCTTGCATAGTGGTCTCTAACGCGTTGACGCCTGGCTACCCCTTAATCGCCAGGGATCAACGCTGGCTTTCAAATGCCAATAGCTTCGATGCTACTCGCTGGTTATCTACCTGGTAGCTGCCATCGGCGATGGCCTGCTTGATTTGAGCGACACGCTCCTGGTCGACGACGGGCTGCTGATTCAGCTTCTCAGTGGTCTGCTGAAGACGCTGCGCTTCCGGGCTCAGTTGTACGCTCTCGCCGGTGACTGCTGCACTGCTTGTGCTTTTAACTGCATCAGCCGGGGGCAGTTGAGCCGCTGGCCGCTCAGTATTCTGAACGCTGCTGCTACGCCCGCTATTGGGTGAATTGACGGCATTGTTGGGCCGGTTGAAATCGATAGCCATGATCGAAACCTCGAATAAGTCAGGACGCTTGCCTGCTTTTCGGCAAACCCACAGGAAACTTTAGCTTTTTTCGGTGGGTGATGTGTCAGCGATTTTTTACATCGCGACTTCCACCTGTCCGGGGCCGATAACGCGTGCCTTGATCGTTCGCCCAGATCGTTGGTTTTTGACCCGAATCTGAGTGCCAAGTGCGCCATCAGACAACGCTTCGCCCGGCATTCTCACATTTATCGTCGGATTTTTCGCGCTGAT
>DPSI01000380.1:2541-2781 GCA_003527165.1 Pseudomonas sp. | reverse complement strand
CAGCGGCGGCTGGTGCTGAATGCTTTGGCGAGGTTCAGATCCAGCTCGACGGGCTCCAGCTGCATGCCCTTGCCGGGTGCCTTGGCCATGAGCTGCAGGCTGATGCTTTCTTCCGGCTGCAGACTGATGACCAGACGGTTCACTTCACCCTTGGTGAAGAGCATGTATGGCACCTGCTTGAAGGTGATGATGATCTCCGAGCGCTTACGGGCCATGCGCTTGCCGGTGCGCAGATAGAAG
>DPSI01000380.1:0-2311 GCA_003527165.1 Pseudomonas sp. | reverse complement strand
GCCGGTGCGCAGATAGAAGGGCACGCCGGCCCAGCGCCAGTTGTCGATCTCGGCTTTCACCGCGACGAAGGTTTCGGTGTCGCTGTCATTGTCGACATCCTTTTCGAAGTAGTAGGCCTGCACATCGTGGCCGCCGATGCGTCCGGCGCCGTACTGTCCGCGCACGGTCTTGTCCTGCACGTCGTTGCCGCTAATGGGTTTGAGCGCCTCCAGTATCTTCACTTTCTCTCCGCGTATCGATTTGGCGTCGAAACGCACCGGCGCTTCCATCGCCACTAGGCAGAGCAGCTGTAGCAGATGGTTCTGCAGCATGTCGCGCATGGCGCCGGCGTGGTCGTAGTAGCTGCCGCGGTTCTCGACGCCGAGGGTTTCCGCCACGGTGATCTGCACATGGTCGATATGGCCGCTGCGCCAGATCGGCTCGAACAGCGCGTTGGCGAAGCGCAGCGCCATAAGGTTCTGCACGGTTTCCTTGCCCAGGTAGTGGTCGATCCGATAGATCCGCGACTCCGGAAATACCTCGCCGATGGCGGCGTTGATTTCGAGCGCCGAGTCCAGGGAATGGCCAATGGGTTTTTCCAGCACGATCCGCGCGTTTTCCCCCGCCAGCCCGGCGCTTTCAAGGTTCGAGGCAATGGGTTCGAACAGGTTCGGCGCGGTCGCCAGGTAATGCACTCGCACGCGTCCCTCGGACTGACCGAGGTGGTGTGCGAGACCGACGAATTCGCCGCGCTGGTTGGCATCCATGGCGAAGTAATCGAGACGCTGACTGAACGCTTTCCAGATGTCAGCCTCGAAGTCGGTGCGCGCGATTTCCGCGCGGCAATGGCGCTCGGCCAGGCTCAGGTAGGCGTTGCGGTCGATGTCCTGGCGGGCGATCGCGAGGATGCGCACGTCATCGTGCAGCCGGTTTTCGCGGTGCAAGTGATAGAGCGCAGGGATGAGTTTGTGTAGCGCCAGGTCGCCGGTACCGCCAAATACCAGCATGTCGCAGGAAATGGACACAGCGTCACTCCTAGATGGTGGACAGACTCAATAGGTGGGCGATGCTGCGAGCCTTGTAGTATAACTACAAGCCCACTACACCCCGCCGGCAAGACGAATGCGAGCGTTCGACCATTTTTGCCAGGTAATGATCATAGCGAGTCCGGACCGTGAACCTGCTGCAACACATCGCTCAATCGAGAAGTTCACTACGCAAGTCGGAGCTGAAGGTGGCCGACCATGTGCTTCTCGATCCAGCCGCCGTGATGCACAGCTCGATGGCCGATCTAGCCCACACGGTGGGCGTCAGCGAGCCGACCATCGTGCGCTTCTGCCGCGCCATCGGATGCCTGGGCTTCCAGGATCTCAAACTCAAACTGGCGCAGAGCCTTGCCGCCGGGGCCAGTTTCGGCCAGTTCGCCATCAGTGAAAACGATTCGGTCACCGACTTTGCGCTGAAGATTTTCGACACCACTCTGCATACCCTGATGGACGTCCGTGAACGCCTCGACTCGGATGCCCTGGAGCGCGCCGTCGCCGCCATGGCCAAGGCCGAGCGGGTAGAATTTTACGGATTCGGTGCGTCCGGCGCGGTGGCAACCGACGCTCAGCACAAATTCTTCCGCCTACTGCTCAGCGCGGCGGCGTATTCCGATCCGCATATGCAGGCAATGTCGGCCGTGACGCTCAAGCCTTCCGATGTGGCGATCTGTATTTCCCAGTCGGGACGCTCCAAGGACCTGCTGATCACCGCCAATGTGGTGCGCGAAACCGGCGCCACGCTGATTACGCTGTGTCCGAGCCAGACGCCATTGGCGGAGCTGGCGACCATCAACCTGGCCATCGATGTTCAGGAAGATACGGAAATCTACACGCCGCTCACGTCGCGTATCGCCCATCTGGTGGTCATTGACGTGCTGGCGATGGGGGTCGCCATGGCGCGCGGCCCGAGCTTGGTGAACCACCTAAAGAGCGTCAAGCGCAGCCTGCGCAGTCTCCGCCTGTCGCCCAAATCCGTGAAGCCACACGAAGAGTGATTGTGCGTCGCGACGCCGTCGCGTCGACCGTCATCGCAACGTCATCCACCTGACCTCATAACGTCACCCCCAGCTTCGATGCTGAGCCTCCCAGTACCTTTCTCGGGAGACCAGCATGTCCCAGCGCCGTGAAGCCTACGCCAACCTCGATGCCCGTGCCCGTCGCAAACAGCAGGACGAGCGTCGCATGCATTTCCGCCGCGCGATCGAGAGCTATGACGAGCAGCGTCAGCTGCATGCGCAACTGATGGAGTTTCCGGATCTGATGATGGTCAGTCCGTTGCTGCCGT
>DPSI01000007.1 GCA_003527165.1 Pseudomonas sp. | reverse complement strand
AGTAGCGAGCGGCTCGCCGAAACGCGACAAACACAGACCGAGCGGTCCTTTAACTGACCGCTCGATCCATTCTCGCTGGGCCGCAAGCGCACCCTCAAGAACAGAACGCGCTGATGTTTCTGAATTTGCTGAGCTGCTGGCACTGATCCGCGATAGTCGGCTGATGACGGTACTGATTGCCCTCGCCAGCTTTACCTGCGCCGCAGATTGCGCCGCCGAAATCCGCCACATCATCGACACGGTTGAGACCGGTGCCTACCGCCTATACGATGCTGACAAGCCCGAGCGCACGGCGACCTCAGAGACGGTTGATTAATGGAGCTGGCGATCGGACAAGCCCATCCGCTCGCGCCGGGCGGATGGCTCAGATCGAGCGTAGCTAGCCTCGGTCCACCAGACTTTGTGACAAGCCGTACATGAACAACAACAGGTCCTGATCGGGGCGCGCTTCCCATACCGAAGCTTGGGCCATACGCGGTAGAGGGCAGTGATCGCTGACTTCACTACGCGCTACTATCTTGGCGTCCGGTTCGCTCCATGCGGCAGCGCACAGGGAGGCGACACCCAGTGAGCCGGCAACAAACAACCCTCGTGCAATTTCAAGCTTCATTGCGCAAGCCCTTGTTATATGGTGGATCGAGAAACTCACCATAGTCGACAAACCCACAGCGTGCCGAACAACTTGACCAGTGGTCATTTTATGAGCAAAACCTTGCCGAAGCGACGGCTTGCCTACCCGCTCGGCTGGGCCGCGCAGCATCTGCGACACAAAAACGATCTGAGCATCACCCATAAAAAAGCCCCGCACTAGGCGGGGCTTCTCATGCAGCGCTGACCGCTGGATTACATCATGCCGCCCATGCCACCCATACCGCCCATGCCACCCATGTCCGGCATGGCTGGAGCAGCCTTGTCGTCCAGGCTTTCGGCGACCATCGCTTCGGTGGTGACCATCAGACCACCGATGGAGGCTGCCGCCTGCAGCGCGGAACGAGTCACCTTGGCCGGATCGAGGATACCCATCTCGATCATGTCGCCGTAGGTATCGGACGCAGCGTTGAAGCCGTAGTTGCCTTCACCCTGCTTGACCTTGTCGACTACGACGCTCGGCTCGCCGCCAGCGTTGGCGACGATCTGACGCAGCGGAGCTTCAACAGCGCGACGCAGCAGTGCGATACCGACGTTCTGGTCTTCGTTCTCGCCTTTGAGCTCGGAGATGGCCTGCAGCGCGCGCACCAGGGCAACGCCACCGCCAGGAACCACGCCTTCTTCGACAGCTGCGCGGGTCGCGTGCAGCGCGTCTTCAACGCGGGCCTTCTTCTCTTTCATCTCGACTTCGGTACCCGCACCGACCTTGATCACGGCAACACCGCCAGCCAGCTTGGCCAGACGCTCTTGCAGCTTCTCTTTGTCGTAGTCGGACGTGGTGTCTTCGATCTGGCGCCGGATCTGCGCAACGCGGGCTTCGATGTCAACTTGCTGACCAGCGCCGTCGATGATGGTGGTGTTTTCCTTGTTCAGCACGACGCGCTTGGCATTACCCAGGTGCTCCAGGGTAGTGGTTTCCAGGCTCAGGCCGACTTCTTCGGAAATCACGGTGCCGCCAGTCAGGATCGCGATGTCCTGCAGCATGGCCTTGCGACGATCACCGAAGCCTGGCGCCTTGACCGCAGCGACCTTGACAATGCCGCGCATGTTGTTCACGACCAGTGTCGCCAGCGCTTCACCTTCAACATCCTCGGCCACGATCAGCAGCGGACGGCCAGCTTTAGCAACGGCTTCCAGAACCGGCAGCAGTTCACGGATGTTGGAGATCTTCTTGTCGACCAGCAGCAGCAGCGGGCTGTCCAGCTCGGCCACCATGGTGTCCGGCTTGTTGATGAAGTAAGGGGACAGGTAGCCACGGTCGAACTGCATGCCCTCTACGACGGACAGTTCGTTTTCCAGGCCCGAGCCTTCTTCAACGGTGATCACGCCTTCCTTGCCGACTTTTTCCATAGCTTCGGCAATGATCGCGCCGATGGAGCTGTCGGAGTTGGCGGAGATGGTGCCGACCTGCGCGATTGCCTTGAAGTCGGTGCAGGGCTTAGCCAGGTTCTTCAGCTCGGCAACAACGGCGATGGTCGCCTTATCGATGCCGCGCTTGAGGTCCATCGGGTTCATGCCGGCAGCGACGGCTTTCAGGCCTTCGTTGACGATGGCCTGGGCCAGAACGGTAGCGGTGGTGGTGCCGTCACCGGCTTCGTCGTTGGCTTTGGACGCAACGTCCTTGACCAGCTGCGCGCCCATGTTCTCGAAACGGTCCTTCAGCTCGATTTCCTTGGCAACGGAAACGCCATCCTTGGTGATGGTCGGAGCGCCGAAGCTCTTTTCCAGGACTACGTTGCGGCCTTTCGGGCCGAGGGTCGCTTTTACCGCGTCGGCCAGGACGTTGACACCGGTGAGCATCTTCTTGCGAGCGGAGTCGCCGAACTTAACTTCTTTTGCAGCCATGGTGATTCTTCCTCAAATGCTGTTGATGGAACGCAGTTCGCTATGGAGCGAGCGCTGATCAGGCTTCGACGACGGCGAGGATTTCATTCTCGCTCATCACCAGCAGGTCTTCGCCGTCGACCTTGACGGTGTTGCTGCCGGAGTAAGGGCCGAATACGACCTGGTCGCCCACCTTGACGGCCAGCGTGCGTACTTCGCCGTTGTCCAGAACGCGGCCAGTACCAACTGCGACGATTTCGCCACGGTTCGGCTTCTCGGCAGCGGAGCCCGGCAGCACGATGCCGCCTGCGGTCTTGGTTTCTTCTTCGCTGCGACGAATCACGACGCGGTCATGCAGAGGACGAAGCTTCATTGTCGATCTCTCCTAGTACAGTGGTTTCCATGCCGATGCATTCTCATCGACGGGTTGGGCAAATCCGGCGGTGCCGGTTGCGGCCCGCAATGCGAGCCGCAGAAGACGGACTGTCAAATCGCGACAGCGACCTTGCGGTGACCGCTACATGCGGGCGCGGAAAAATGATTTCAAGGGGAACAGTGACGTTTTTTTATCTGCGGAACATTACGCAGGCCTGCATTTGCCTGCCTCAGGTGCTCCAACCCAACCGTTTCGCCACGAAAGCAGGCTGTGCCATGCGCCCGCGACGAGTACGCACCACGGCCCAACATCTCGCCGGGGAATGGGTCGCCAGAAATGAGTCGCCTGCAAAACGCGGAACCCCGCCAATCAGCGGGGTTCGTTATCAACCTGAACAGGTTGGCTTCGCTTCACTGCTCGAACGAGCTTATTTATCGCGGCGCTCCCACTCGCCTTCGATCACGTTGGGACGCTGTGGTCCGGTGTGATGTTCATGTTGCTGGCGCAGGTCATCGGCAAAAGCGCGACGACGCTGGGCCTGAGCCTCAGCTCGGCGGCCGATGAAATTGAGGAACAGTTTGCGCGACGGTGGAAACAACACCAGCAACGCGACGACATCGCTGAGAAAGCCCGGCAGGAACAGCAAGCAACCAGCAACGGCCAACAGCAGTCCCTGAAGCATTTCCTGCTCCGGCAGCTCGCCGCGAGCCAGCCGCTCGCGTGCACGCCAGGCGGTGGCAAAACCCGCCAGCCGCAACAGCAGGATGCCAGCCAAGCCGCTGATGATCAGCAGCAGGATGGTCGGCAACACACCGATGGAGCTGCCAACTTTGATCAACAACGCCAACTCGGCCAGCGGAAACAGGAGAAACAACAGTAAGAAAATACGCATCGATGATCCTTGGCGGAAGAACGGCTTCCGATCTGGTGTAGATGACGGCAGCTTGACCCGAATTCAACCCATGCGGTAAACAGGCTGTAACCGGATTATTCACCCTGGCGCTTACGTGACTCAGCTCCGCGCCATCGCCACCAGTGCCTTTCGCACCGCCCCTGGGTTGGCGCAAGCACCTGGAAACGCCAGCCAGTGAATGGCCTGCCCCATGCGCAGATGGAACCCCTCACTGTCGATACCGACCATGCTGGCGTCAGGCGCAGGCGGCAGACCTGCCCGCTCGAGGTAATGGGCGATCGCCGCGGCGTGGTCATTGTTCATGTGGTCGAGCATTCCACCTTCGTCGCCGCCCGCCCGGGCGAATGGATTGGCTAGCGCCACATCATCCAGCCAATGGATTGCACCAAAGCCCCCGATATAGCGCCAGCGCACCGGCTGCAGCACCCAGAAGTCGAAGTCATGCACGCGATGGTAGTCACGTGACTCCGGAAAATAGCGGTAATAGCGCTCCGCCGCGGCGTCGACAGTCGGTGCATCGGTAAGCATCCGCGCCTCGGCCAGCACCGTCAGGCGCCCTGTGGCCTGGACGTCTTTGGCACCGCGCTCTGCTACCAGCAACGAACAGCGCGGGTCGGCCTGAAGGTTTTTCGTGTGCTGAGCGATTCGGCTGATTAGAGTCAGCGGCCAGCCCTCCTCGCTCAGGCAGTAGGGCACCGCCGAGCCGAAGGGAAAGCCGGCCATCGCCTTCGAGTGCGTCGAGAGCACGCCGCGGTATTCCTTGAGTAAGAGTTGTCGGGCATGCTTGGCGGCTTCAGCGCTCACTTGGGCTCCTCGAGGGCTTGTTGGTCGACAGGCCCCAGCATAACGGTTTCGTCAGCGGGCGTCGTTTACCGACGTCTGCATATAAGAAGGAGATGGGCATGCAGCTACAAGACAAGATCATCATCATCACTGGCGGCGGTCAGGGTCTAGGACGTGCAATGGGCGAATACCTCGCCGGCAAGGGCGCAAGGCTGGCACTGGTCGACCTCAACCAGGACCGGCTCGACGAGGCAGTGGCGGCCTGCAAGCGTGCTGGCGGCGAGGCACGGGCCTATCTGTGCAA
>DPSI01000043.1 GCA_003527165.1 Pseudomonas sp. | reverse complement strand
ATTTTCACGGCTACCGCGGCACGGACACCGGAAATCAACTCGTTGAAACGCAGCTGAATCGGCTGGGAAAACGCGTAGTTATTGCCCGGCAACTCAGCGGCGGATGCTTGGACCTCGCTTAAGAGCTCATTGCGCGACTTGCCTGGATCCGGCCACTGTTCTTGAGGCTTCAGCATGACGTAGCCGTCAGAAATGTTTGGTGGCATGGCATCGGAGGCCACCTCCGCAGTGCCTGTGCGCGCAAAAATCCGCTCGATTTCCGGAAACTCATCCATAAGCTTTCGTTCCAGTTGCTGCTGCATTTCGACAGACTGACTAAGACTGGTAGCCGGTACACGAAGGGCTTGGATAGCGAAGTCCCCTTCGTTGAGGCTAGGCACGAATTCACTGCCCATACGTGACCCTACGAGGCCGGAAAGTATGACTACAACTACGGCAAAGGTGAGTACCGCTGGCTTGTTGGCCATCACCGCATCGAGTGCAGGTGCGTAGGCCCGTTTAGCATTGCGGATTAGAAAGTTTTCCTTTTCCGTAACCCGCTTGCCGATAAAGAGCGCAACGGCTGCCGGGACGAACGTCACCGAGAGAATCATGGCCCCAAATAGCGCTGCCACTACGGTAAACGCCATGGGCGAGAACATCTTACCCTCTACCCCAGTAAGGGCAAATATCGGCAGATATACGATCATAATGATCAGCTGCCCATAAAGTAGAGGCCGACGTACTTCCTTTGCCGCAGCGAATACTTCATGAAGCCGTTCGGACAGCGTTAATGTCCGTCCATGATGGGACTGAGCGTGAGCAAGTCGACGCACGCAGTTCTCAACAATCACCACGGCACCGTCGATAATGATGCCGAAGTCCAATGCGCCTAAGCTCATCAGGTTGGCGCTGACCTCGTTGGCTACCATGCCGGTGAACGTAAAGAGCATCGCCAGCGGTATAACAAGTGCGGTTAGGATCGCCGCTCGGATATTGCCCAAGAAGAGAAAAAGTATAACCACAACAAGAATTGCGCCCTCAGTGAGGTTCTTCTTAACGGTGGATATAGCTTTGTCTACCAGTACAGTTCGATCGTAGACAGTAATCGCCTTTACGCCCTCCGGAAGCGAAAGGTTTATCTCTTTCATCTTGTCATCGACAGCCCTAGAAACTACCCGACTATTTTCACCAATAAGCATGAAAGCCGTGCCTAGAACCACTTCGCGGCCATTCTCGGTGGCTGCGCCAGTACGGAGCTCCTTCCCAACCTCTACCGTAGCAACGTCGCGAAGGCGTACTGGGGTACCGTCAACGTTGCTTATGAGGGTATTGCGGATGTCCTCTACAGACTGCATTTGTCCTGGAGCACGAACAAGATACTGCTCGCCGCGTTTTTCAATATATCCGGCACCAAGATTGTTATTGTTTTGCTCAACCGCCTCAATCAGATCTTGTAGTGTTAGTCCAAACGACCGCAAAGTGTCTGGGTTGGGGGCGATCTGATATTCCTTTGCATATCCTCCGATCGTATTGATCTCAGTAACACCTGGCACATTGCGGACTTGCGGTTTGATGATCCAATCTTGAATCTCACGCAAGTCAGCAGGGGTATAAGGCGTACCGTCCGATTTGGTGGCACCTTCCTCAGCTTCAACCGTCCAAAAATAGATTTCGCCAAGCCCAGTGGAAATAGGGCCAAGTGTTGGAGTGACGCCTTCTGGGAGCTGATCTTTGGCCCCTCCCAGGCGCTCATTAACAAGTTGGCGGGCAAAATAGATATCAGTGCCTTCCTCAAATATCACTGTGATTTGAGAAAGTCCATATCGAGACAAGGAACGTGTCTGCTCGAGCTTGGGCAGCCCGGCCATTACCGTCTCGAGCGGGTACGTAATACGTTGCTCCACTTCCAGCGGGGAATAACCTGGCGCCGCAGTGTTGATTTGCACCTGTACGTTGGTGATATCAGGAACAGCATCGATAGGCAGCTTTTGGTAGCTGTAAGCTCCTAACGCTGCCATGCCAAGCACGGCTAGCAAAACCAGCCAGCGATGCTCTATAGAAAAGCGAATGATACGTTCGAACACAGTTTATAACTCCGTATCAGTGAGCATGCGAGGCGCTGGCTTTGCCAAGCTCGGACTTAATGATGAAGCTGTTAACCAAGGCATAGCGCACTCCGGCCTGGAGGCCTTCCTTGATTTCAACCGCTTCACTATCGCTGCGACCAGTCACGATTGGCTGAGCCGCAAAGCCATGGTCGGTCCGTACAAACACCACCGGGTTATCTTCCAATGTGTGGATCGCATCGGGCTTAACTGCAACCGGCACGGACGCTCCGCCAGAGCCTACCCGCACTTTTACGAACAGGCCGGGGCGCCAAACCCCTTCTGGGTTAGGAAGCGTGACCCGGGCGGTAGCGGCGCGGCTTTGCTGACCAACAAGTGAGCCGACATAAGAAACGGTGCCATTGGCACTGGACTCGAATGCTGTGGCCTCAATAACCGCGTTGCTGCCGACTCGTACCGCGCTGAGTGCATTGGCAGGAACGCTGATATCTGCCCAAACGGTAGAAAGATCGGAAATGATGAATATCTGGTCATCGGTATTGACTGACTCACCGAGCGTGATGTCCTTCTCAACGATCATCCCATCGAACGGCGCCCTGAGTTCGTAGCGGCTCAATGCGTCTGGCTTGCCAGCATCACTGCCAAGCGCTTGTAGCTGTGCTTTTGCATTCGCAACAGTCAGCTCTGCTTCCCGTAAAGCCTGTTGTGCCTGTAAATAATCCTGTTCTGCGGAAATACGCTCTTCCCATAGCTCCTTTTCGCGTCGATAGGTTTTTTGAGCCAATGCAAGACGTTTTTGCGCCGCGTAGAACTCGCTTCTACGTTCCGACAGGTCTGTACTCGCGATCACAGCAAGTACCTGTCCCTGTTTCACCTGTTCGCCCAAATCGACTTTGACCGTTTCAACGACACCTGAGAGACGAGGCACAACTTGCGCTGTGCGGTCTTGGTTGAACGTAATTTCGCCAGGCAGCTCGATTGCGCTCTTTATCTGTGCAGGCTGAGCGGTTGCCAGCGAGATGCCCGCGGCTAGGATTTGAGTCTCAGAGAGTTCAACCTCTGCTGCTTCAGCGTGCGCCGCTCCCTCGGGGCCATCGTCATGCTCATCTTTCTCTGCCGCACCGAGCTCGTGATCGCTATCGGCGCCTCCTTCATCATGGCCATGCTCTCCTTCGGCTCCGGTATCCTCATCCGAATGCCCTTCATCCTCATGCTCCGATGCGCCACCATGCTCGCCATGCGAGTCGCTCGCATTGGGCACAGCAGGACTACTGCTAAGAAGCAATCCGCCAAGCAATAGCGCCACGCCTAATATGACGACGATCCAAAAAATCTGCTTCTTGTGAACAGCCAAGGAAGATGTGTTCGATTTACTTTTCATGTGAATTCCTTATGGCTGAGAGGCCGAGGTGATAACGGCCGACCCATCGCCGACAATTCGGGCGATTTCTGCCGCCGCCTGGTTAGCTTGCGAGAGCGCCGACAGATATTGAGAGCGGGCTTGGAAAAGCGTGCGTTGAGCATCTAGTACGTCAAGGAAGGTGAACTTTCCGAGTTCAAACCCCTTGCTGGCAGCTTCATAAGCGCTTTGGGCACTTGGGAGCATGTCGTTGCGCAACAGTTCAAACTGCTGGCGAGCAGTGCGCAGGCGCATGTGCGCTTGGGAAAGCTCGCTTTTCAGGCGTATGTGAACGGCGTTGAGCTCGTCCTGCGCCTGGTAGGCCCGTTCCTGCGCTGCTCCGATGTTGCCTTGGTTTCGATCAAACAACGGCAGGGGCATCGAGATACTCACCAGTCCCAGCGTGCCGTTATATTCATCTGAGCGTTGGGCACCTACGCTAACCGTCACGTTAGAAAAGCGATTCGTCCTTTCCAGCTCCAACGCAGCCCGACGTCTTTCAGCCTCCCGACGAGATCGGAAGAGCG
>DPSI01000008.1 GCA_003527165.1 Pseudomonas sp. | reverse complement strand
CTCGCCATCAGCGTGGCGATGAACAAGGTCGGACTGGTCGAGCTGATCGTTTCCAGTGTCGTCGATCTGACGCCCTGGGCAGGCCCCCTGTTCATGCTGGGGTTCATTTATCTGTTCACCTCGGTGCTCACCGAAATCCTGTCCAATAATGCGGTCGCCGTGCTGGTCACGCCCATCGCAATTGGCCTCGCCCAGCAGTTCGGGATCGACCCACGCGCCTTTGTCGTCGCGGTGATGTTTGCTGCCAGTGCCAGTTTCGCCACCCCCATTGGCTACCAAACCAACACGTTCGTTTACAACGCTGGCGGATATCGCTTCGTCGATTTCCTTAAGGTCGGCATTCCGCTGAATCTCTTGTTGTGGATCGTCGCGACGCTGGTGATTCCGCTGTTCTGGCCGCTAACGCCGTTATAGTCGCTACGGAATCAGGCGCAATGCGCCCGTGATCGGCAGCGAAGCTCGCCATTGGCTCTCGACGTCGCCTTGATATCCGGCAGCACGCCTCCACCTAAATTATCAGCACGCCACCGTGGAGAATCCCTATGAGCGCCCTCGTCGTACCCTGCGCGCACTGCGCTGGGCTCAACCGCATCCCCGCCGACCGATTGGCCGAAGGGCCACGCTGCGGTCGCTGTAAGTCCGCAGTACTGGTCGAGACCCCCTTCGAGGTGAACCAGACGAGTTTCGCCAATCAGATTAAGGGCGACCTGCCATTACTGATAGATGTATGGGCTAGCTGGTGCGGGCCGTGCCGGAGCTTTGCACCCACTTTCGCGCAGGCAGCGGCCCAGCTAAAAGGGCGCTGCCGGCTGGCCAAACTGGACAGCGAAGCCAACCCGCAGCTGTCGACCCAACTCGGCATTCGCTCGATTCCGAGCCTGATTTTGTATAAGGAAGGACGCGAAATCGCCCGCCAAAGCGGCGCGTTGCCGCTTCCGCAATTGCTGGCCTGGCTCAAGCAACAGGGCATATGACGAGCGTCTGGTCTCGTAACGGCGCACCCTGGCACACTCCGCCGGGCCGCCTATTCCAAGCCGGGATACGCGCCATCCTGCTTGTCGAAGGATGGACGCGGCGCACCCAAGGCTGCTTACTAGGAAAAATCAATAAGCTTCGCCCTGGGTGGTTCGCGAAATAAGCGCTCGTTTTCCATCCGGTCCTTACAAGGCCTACGCTCCCAGCAAAGGCCGATCACGCCAGCCGGATTTGAACGCGCAAGATAAAGCGAAAACATCTAACAGACTACCGGCTTCGCTCCGGGTTCCAACGAGAGAGCCTACCTCTTATCCGGATATTTCAAGCAACGTTTGCCTCAGTCGGACCACTGATTGGATAATGCCGCCATTTTCACGGCAGACATTACCGATAGTCGCTGTACAAGGACGTCGACACGCCAACAACAAGGCTCTCGGAAGGGCCGGTGAGTTCTCGCGTGATTCAATTCGATATCGATCAATGGCAGGCCTGGGCTCCGGGCCTGGCAAACGCTGATGACTGGGCGATCTGGGCCCGGGATCCGTGCGACCTGCAAAGCAGCGACGCACAGCCGGACGTCAGCTTCCTGCCAGCCATGCAGCGTCGGCGACTGAGCCGTTTGGCGCGCATGGTATTTGCTGTGGCCGCGCCGCTGGCCGCCGGGCAGCCGCCGATGCCCTTAGTCTACGCCTCACGTCATGGCGAAACCGCACGCACCTTCGCCATCCTCAATGATCTGGCGAATGACGAGCCCCTTTCCCCGACGCAGTTCAGCCTGTCGGTGCACAACGCGATCATCGGCCTCTGGTCGATTCAGCAGAAGAACGCCAGCGAGATGACTGCGCTCGCCGCGGAAGGTGACGGCCTGGAGCATGCCGTGCTCGAGGCCTCCCTGCTGATCGGCGAGGGCGCACCGGCGGTTCTGGTCGTAATCGCCGAAGACCAAACACCTGACGTCTACGCCCCCTGGATCAGCGATGCCGATTTTCCCTATGCCGTGGCGCTGTTGCTCAAGCCGGGGCGAACCTGGCAGCTGAGCCTCGAAACCGCTAACGGGTACGTGGCGCCGACACAACGTCCACATGCGATCGAGCTGGTCGGCGCCTTGCTCAACGGCCAGCCCACCTTTCAGCACCGATGGGAGGGACGTCAATGGAACTGGCAGCAGACTCATTGAATAGCCGGCCAAACGCGCCCTGGCTGTGGCGTCTCATTGCGACCGGGCTGTCGTTCGTGCTGTTCGGTCTCGGCGGGCTGTGCCTGCGACTGATCGTTTTCCCGCTGCTTGGCCTGCTGCCCGGCGATACCGCCACGCGCCGTCGCCGGGCGCGCCAGACCGTGAGCCGGCTGTTCTGGCTGTTCGTCCAGTTCATGTATCGCAGCGGCGTGCTGACCTATGAAGTCAAAGGTGCCGAACGCCTCGGCCGCCCCGGGCAGCTGGTGATCGCCAACCATCCTTCGCTGATCGACGTGGTAGTGCTGATTGCTCTGATCCGCGACGCCAACTGCGTGGTCAAGCAGAGCCTGTGGGACAATCCTTTTACCCGAGGCCCGATCCGCGCGGCACAGTACATCAGCAACAACGGCAGTGCCGAAATGCTCGATGAAGCTGCCGAAGCGCTGCAACAGGGCCAGACACTGATCATCTTTCCCGAAGGCACCCGCACCACGCCCGGCCAGGCGCCGCAGTTCCATCGGGGCGCAGCGGCAATCGCCCTGCGCGGCGCCAGCCTGGTGACGCCCGTGGTGATCACAGTGACACCGACGACCCTGACCAAGGCCGAGCCCTGGTATCGCATTCCGGCCAGACGTTTTCATTTTCATTTGCGCGTCGGTGAGGATATCGACCCGCAGGTGTTCGCCGCACGGGGAGCGGCGCCCATCGCCTCGCGGCAACTCAACGACCATCTGCATCGACACTTTATAAAGGAGCTCGCACTCGATGAGCCAATTACAGCTTGAAATCAAGCAACTGATCATCGACGCCCTGGGTCTGGAAGACCTCGGCCCGGATGACATCGTCGCCGATCAGCCACTTTTCGGCGAAGGGCTCGGGCTGGACTCGGTCGACGCGCTGGAACTGGGGCTGGCGATACAGAAGCGCTTCGGCATCAAGATCGACGCAGATGCCAAGGACACCCGCAAGCATTTCGCCAGCGTCGATAGCCTGGCCGCCTACGTTAGCGCCAACCGCGCCGTCGCCTGAGGAGGAGCCCAACGTGAACAATCGCAACGAGATCTTCCAGACCCTGCGCGATGCGCTGGTCGAGCTCTTCGAACTCGACCCCGAGCGGATCAGCCTCGAAGCCAACCTCTATCAGGATCTGGAGATCGACAGCATCGATGCCGTGGATCTGATCGACCACATCAAGCGTCAGACCGGCAAGAAGATCGCCGCTGAAGAATTCAAGTCGGTGCGTACCGTGGGCGATGTCGTCGAGGCGGTTTATCGCCTGGTGAACCCGCAAACGGCTTGAGCCGCACAGTTCAAGGAAGCCAGGCGTCGCCCGGTCGTACCTCCGGGCGACGCTTGTGCCATGCACATCGATCGCAGATGGACAGCAGCGATGCACGTACCCGCTCGAACAGGCAAGACGAACGCCAGCAGGCTGATTGGCCTCGGCCTGGTGCTGCTCGGCCTCGCCTACCCGTTCGCCGTGTATCTGGGCCTGGAACACTTGTCTCCACGGCTGTTCGCCTTCCTGCTAGGTGTGCTCTGGCTGGCACGCATCCTAGGCGGCCAACAGACGCCGCTCAGCCGCACGCTGGCCGCCGTGGCCTTGTCGTTCTGCCTGCTGCTGGGACTGGCGGGCGAGCCCGCGCTGCTGCGCTGGTACCCGGTGGTGATCAGTCTGGCACTGCTCGGTCTGTTTGCCGGTAGCCTCTGCTCCGGCATGCCGATCATCGAGCGCCTCGCGCGGCTGAGCGAGCCCAAACTCCCGCCAGCAGCGGTGCGTTACACACGAAAGGTGACCTGGGTCTGGGTGGGTTTCTTCGTCGTCAACGCCGGCATCGCCAGCGGCCTCGCGCTTTGGGCACCGCTGAGCTACCGCGCGTGATGCAGCATGAGTTTGTGATGAACAACAATTTCGCCTTCGGTGGCATCAATACCTCGTTGATCTTCCGCCGCTGGGTCTGATGGCGCTACCCAAACCACCGCAAGGAGAACGCAATGAAGAAAGCCATATGGATCGGTGCAGCACTCATGCTTTGTGCAGTGCCCGGTGTCAGCCAGGCCCGCGATACCACCCACTATCTGCCGTTTGAGCAAGTAGTCGCCGAGGCAACCGCTTCGGGCAAGCTCGACGGCAGCGTGAAGTTCTACCTGGCCGGCATGACACCCAAGGGTGCGCAGGTCATCCGGCGTGACGTCACCACCAGCAAGAAGACCAACGCCTTCAACAAGACCGACGAGGGTGCTTGCAGCTGGGCGCTGCAATCGGCGCTGATCGGCCTGCAGAAAGCCGCCCTGGCCGCCGGTGCCAACGCCGTGGTGGACATCACCAGCAACTACAAGCACGTCGAGTACAAAGACAGTCGGAAATACGAGTGCCACGCTGGCGCGATCATGGCGGGCGTCGCGCTCAAGGCCAACCTGGCCAAGCTCAAGTAATCTGACAGCGCCCGTGGCCGCTGCGGCGTCACCGGGCGCCATCCCTTAGCCAACAGCACTCCGACTGTCGCCCCGGCGCTGATCCTTGGCGAACGAACAACTGGACCGGCGAGTCAACAGAGCAGACCTGTTATCCACTCGAGGAGCTGCCCATGTTCGGTAAGTCATCGCACAAGTTCGAAGTCAACTACATCTTCCAGAACGACCCACGCGTACAAATCATCGAGTCTGATGAAGAGCGTATGTCGCAGGGCAGCGCCGCTCGGCATCTGATCGAACTGCATAACGGCGATGCCGAGAATAGCTTGGTGATGCCCGAGGCGGGAGCTGACGAGGCCAAGATACTGGAGCAGGCCGAGGTCATCGGCATTACCGACATTCGCGTGACCAAACTGGTCCATGAACATGAGCCGGGGACCACGCCCGGTCATTACCAGCAGCCATAAACGAAAAGAGCCGCGTAAGCGGCTCTTTTCTTGTCGACGTCGCTC